>CAJXVY010000031.1 GCA_913062665.1 uncultured Micrococcales bacterium | reverse complement strand
TGAGCAGGAATGAGCGATCCCATAAGGACTCGCAAACAACCTAAGCCCCGGGAATACCCAGAGATTCCTGAGCCACTGATCGTTGGCACCTACGACAATCACACCCACCTGGAGATTGCAGACAGTGATAATCCGCTGAGCGTTGATCAGCAGATTGAAAAAATGAAACTCTCGGGCATGCTGGGGGCGGTCCAAGTCGGTGTAACCCTAGAAAGCTCTAAGTGGTCGGCCAAGGCAGCCAGCGATCATAAAGAGCTCTTAGCTGCGGTTGCTTTGCACCCGAACGAGGCACCGCTGTATGAAACCTCCAGCAACCTTGAGCAAGCGGTTAGCGAAATAGCTGAGTTGGCAACCCAGGAAAGAGTGAGGGCTATTGGGGAAACCGGTTTAGATTATTTCCGAACTGAGGGGGAGCAGCCCCTAGAACTTCAAAAGCAAAGTTTTGAGTGGCATATCGAAATTGCCAAGCAAAACAACATCGCGCTGCAGATTCATGATCGAGATGCTCACAACGATGTCGTGCAGACGCTCAAGCGAGTGGGTGCACCAGAAAGAACTGTTTTCCACTGTTACTCAGGGGATGCAGAGCTTGCAAAGATCTGCAATGAACACGGTTGGTATATGTCTTTTGCGGGGAATGTGACATTCAAGAAAAACACCCATCTTCAAGAATCATTTTTGATTGCGGATAGCTCCCTAAGGCTTATCGAGACCGATGCTCCTTTTTTATCCCCTGAACCGATTCGGGGAAGACCGAATGCTCCATATTTGGTTCCTCACACTCTTCGATTCCTTTCTGAGCTGTCATCAATTGAGCCAGTGGAGCTTGCACAGCAGTTCAATACCAATACCCTCAGTGTTTATGGATCCTGGGGTGACTAGGTGAGCCTTTTAGGAGCAGCTGAGATTCGGCAATTGGCCGAAAAAATGGATATTCATCCAACCAAGAAGCTAGGTCAGAATTTTGTGATTGACCCAAACACAATCAGAAAAATTGTCAGCAAGGCAAACCTTTCCGGGGATGAAACAGTTGTTGAAATTGGACCGGGACTGGGTTCGCTGACATTGGGCCTTTTCGAAAAGGTTGACACCGTAGTTGCTGTTGAAATTGACCAAAGACTTGCAGCTGCACTTCCTGAGACAGTTGCAAAACACACCTCGGGGAAAAACCTAGAGGTAATCAATACAGACGCTCTAAAACTTGACTCCCTGCCGGACTGCCAAGCACTGGTTGCAAACCTTCCCTACAACATTTCTGTGCCGGTACTACTTCATTTTCTTGAGCGCTTTCCAAGCATCAACAAAGGCTTGGTGCTTGTGCAGTCGGAGGTTGCAAGGAGGCTTGTCGCAGGGCCGGGCAGCGAGGAGTATGGCATCCCAAGTTTGAAACTCGCTTGGTGGGCAAAAGCGAAATTGGCCGGGGGTGTATCCCGACAGATTTTCTGGCCTGCCCCAAATGTCGATAGTGAATTGGTTTATTTTGAAAGAGTGGAAACCAATGGTGACCGAGCAAGGGTTTTTGAACTGGTGGACAGGTCTTTTTCAACCAGGAGAAAGACCCTGGCCGCCTCACTGAAATCAAGCTTTAGTTATCCGGTAGCTGATGCGTTGCAGAAGGTGGGGATTGACCACAATGCAAGACCCGAACAGCTAGGGATAGATGAATTTAGAAATCTCGCTAGGCTTGAAAGATGATTTCTGCCAGTGCGCCGGGAAAACTAAACCTGTTTTTTTCGGTTGGAAGAGCCAGAGATGATGGCTATCACGATGTATACAGCATCTATCAGGCCATCGGCATCCGAGACTTCGTAAAAGTGGCTGTTGCTGAGGCCGATTCCTTGAAAATCACCGGAAGCCTCTCAGACGAGCAGCTTGACGCTGTTCCCAGAGACCAGACCAACATTTGCTTTAGGGCAGCAAGAGCTTTTTTCGAGCACAATGAAATTGATTCAACTCCGCTGGCAATCGAAATTCAAAAACACATTCCAGTGGCAGCGGGTTTGGCAGGCGGGAGTGCTGATGCGGCAGCCACGCTGATCGCTCTGCAGGAACTTTTTCAGACAGAGAGCGATCTTTTTGCAATAGCTGCCGAACTCGGCGCGGACGTTCCTTTTTCTCTTCTTGGTGGGACTGCAATTGGCTCTGGCAGCGGAACAGAATTGGAACCCATTGATTCTGCAGAAGTTGAGTTCTTAATCGCCTACCCAAACCAAGGAATATCAACCAAAGAATCTTTTGGCTTATTGGATCAAATCCGAGCAGAGGAAGAGGAAATACAGCTCAGGTTGCCGGGGAGTGATTTTTATGATGACTTGCGATTGGGTGAAAAACCTACCCAACTTGGGCAAAATGATTTAGCTGTCCCAGCATTGGAGTTGATGCCTTCGTTGCAGGAGCTTATTGAACTCGGTGGCAATATAAGTGGAAGCGGTCCAAGTGTTTATTTTTTCGAACCTGACGCAACCTTGATCAGCTCTTTGCAGGAGAGTGAATTTAGCTGGGTACTTACCTCCGGAAACCAACCAGGAGCGAGGCTAGAGGTATGAGTCACCTGATTGGTGCTGAAAATATC
Organism: uncultured Micrococcales bacterium; assembly: GCA_913062665.1. The sequence continues at coordinate 3,023 of CAJXVY010000031.1, read as the reverse complement.
TCTCTGGATTACCCAACAAAAACACTTTTTGAAGATCTAACGGTTGGCATTGCAGCGGGGGATCGAATTGGCATTGTCGGCAGAAACGGTGACGGAAAATCCACTCTGCTCTCAATTCTTGCAGGCAAGCTGAAGCCTGATAGCGGACAGGTAACGGTTAGAGGCAATACTCGAATTGGCTTCATGGACCAGCAGGATGACATTTACTCAGAATCATCAGTACAGGACGTGGTGATAGGTGAAATGGCCGAACATGAATGGGCAAGCGACCCAAAGGTTCGTGATGTCATTGACGGATTGATCTCAGACATTGACTTTCAATCCAGCATGAATCGTCTATCCGGAGGTCAGCGAAGAAGGGTCAATCTAGCAAGATTGCTCGTTGGCGACTGGGATGTGCTGATGCTGGATGAGCCAACCAACCACCTTGATATTGATGCCGTTTATTGGCTTAGCCGGCATCTGAAAAACCGTTGGAGTAAAAACCAGGGTGGGTTACTGGTGGTAACCCATGACCGTTGGTTTCTGGATGAGGTTTGCACTCAAACCTGGGAAGTTCATCCGGGAGGGTTGGATAGTTTCGAGGGTGGCTATGCCGCCTATATCCTGCAGCGAGCTGAGCGAGACCGGCAGGCGGCCGCTGCCGAATCAAGGCGTCAAAATTTGCTGCGCAAAGAACTTGCATGGCTTAGAAGAGGTGCTCCCGCAAGAACCAGCAAGCCTAAGTTCAGAATCGATGCCGCAAACGAACTGATTGCCAATGAACCACCACCAAGGGATCAGCTGGAGCTGAAAAAACTGGCAACCAGCAGATTGGGTAAGGACGTAATCGAGATTGAAGGGCTTGGCTATAAAGGCATTTTTGAAAATGTCGACTTTATTCTCGGCCCAGCGGATCGAATTGGCCTGCTTGGAGCAAACGGATCAGGAAAAACCACCTTCACAAAGCTCATTACAGGTGAATTAGAGCCTGAGCAAGGTCGAATAAAACTTGGCAAAACTGTAAACCTTGCGGTTTTGAGCCAAAACCTTCACGAACTTGATGAATTGGTAGATGAGCGGATTTACTCAATCATCAGTCGAGAGAAAGCAACTTTTGCAGTTGGTAAAAAAGAGTTCTCTCCGGGACAACTGCTAGAACAGCTGGGTTTTTCGCAACAGCAACTCCAGGCTCCTGTTGGGGATTTATCAGGGGGTCAGAAAAGAAGACTGCAGCTTATGCGGCTTTTATTCAGAGAGCCCAATGTTTTGATCATGGACGAGCCAACCAACGATCTCGATACTGACATGTTGGCAGCTATGGAGGATTTGCTTGACTCATGGCCGGGGACCTTGATTGTCATCAGTCACGACAGGTATCTCTTGGAGCGGGTTACCGATAATCAGTATGCGATTTTGGGGGATGGGGATCTTCGTCATCTGCCCGGAGGTGTTGATCAGTACCTAAAACTCAGGGCCAATACAGAACCTCCAGCATCAAAGAAACCTGAACCGGTTACCCATGGTTTGACCGGAGCTGAGCGCAGGAATCTTGAAAAAGAACAGGCGAGAGTGAACCGGCAAATCGAGAAACTGAATCATCAAATTGAATCAAAAAAGCAGGATATGGCTCTGCTTGAAGTTGATGACTATCTGCGGCTGAGTGAAATGGGAAAAGAGCTTGGTGAGCTTCAGCAGCAGCTGGCGGACCTTGAGGATCAGTGGCTGATTGTCTCCGAAAAGCTCTCAGAGTGAGAATATGAGGGTTTTTTCTGGCAAACTGTTCGCGGGAGCTATCCCGATCCGCTCTAGTGTAATGGCAGCACGGCGCTCTTTGGAGGCGTTAGGTCTAGGTTCGAATCCTAGGGGCGGAGCGGCTGGACCACGAGGAGTTCTATGAATGAGCATTTAGCCGTTGTGGTGCTGGCTGCTGGGTCTGGGACCCGAATGAAATCCTCGAGTGCAAAAGTTCTTCACCCGCTTGCAGGTTTATCGCTTATTGAACATGTTTTAGCAACTGCCCGAGCATTGAAACCGGGACGCCTCATAACTGTCCTCAAACACCAGCAGGACGAGATTGAAAAAGCCCTAACTGGCCTGGCAGACGATATTGAATTTGTTACCCAGTCGGATATCCCCGGAACCGGCTCAGCTGTCCAATCAGCAATGGATGCCCTTGATGGGTTTGAAGGAGCTGTTGTGGTTCTCAGCGGTGATGTTCCGCTTATGGATGTGCAGACACTGAATGTTCTGATTGATAATCACCTGGGTTCGAAAAACCCCGTGTCATTGCTGACCGCAACAGTCTCTGACCCAACTGGTTATGGGCGGGTGATTATTCAAGGGGAGCAAGTATCAATAGTTGAGCACAAGGATTGCAGTGCAGAGCAGTTGGATGTGAACAGAATTAATGCTGGGGTCTATGTATTTGATTCAGATTTTTTGAGAAGCTCTCTAATTCAGCTAGACACCAAAAACGCTCAGTCAGAAAAATACCTAACAGACACCATTACGCATGCAAAGGCAGCTGGAGTGATGGAAGTTAGCGATAACTGGTTGGTTGCTGGGATAAATGACCGAGTTCAATTGTCGGAGGTTGCAAAGGAGCTCAATAGCAGAATTGTCAGGGCCTGGCAGCTCAGTGGTGTGACAGTAGTCGATCCTCAATCGACTTGGATTGATGTGTCAGTGAACCTAGGAGAGGATGTGGTACTGGAGCCCAATGTGCAGCTTCGAGGTGCAACGACGATTGGTCGCGGAAGTGTGATTGGCTCAGGTTCAATAATCAAAGATGCAGTTATTGGCTCCCAGGTGAGCATAAAAAGCTCAGACATAACCTCCTCCACCATCGACGATCGCTCAACAGTGGGCCCATTTGCGTATTTGCGAAATGGAACAAGGCTTTCGGAAGATGCCAAAATTGGGGCTTTTGTTGAAACCAAGAATGCTGAAATTGGTCCAGGTTCTAAGGTTCCGCATCTGAGCTACGTGGGTGATGCGGTAATCGGCCAGGGAACAAATATTGGGGCAGGAACGATTTTTGC
>CAJXVY010000030.1 GCA_913062665.1 uncultured Micrococcales bacterium | reverse complement strand
ATTGAATGGAGCATTGACGCCTTCAAGTTTGATCTGCCAGTGATAGCTGCACCAATGGATTCGGCCATGTCACCCAAACAGGCAATTGCACTTGGCAAGCTGGGTGGACTGGGGGTTTTGGACCTAGAGGGTTTATGGACAAGGTATGAGGACCCGTCTCAGCAATATGCGGAGATTATTAGCGCAGAGCCAGAGCGAGCAAACGAAGTTTTGCAAAGAATCTATTCAGAGCCAATCAAGCCAGAGTTGATCATTGAACGCCTAAGCGAGATCCGAGAATCCGGAGTGGTTGTCGCTGGATCTCTAAGCCCCCACAGAACTGCTGAGTTTCACGAAACCGTTGTGAAGGCCGGTGTTGACATCTTCGTAATTCGTGGAACCACCGTGAGTGCAGAGCATGTCTCTAAAAACTCAGAACCGCTTAATCTCAAAGAGTTTATTTACGAATTGGATGTGCCAGTAATTGTCGGTGGAGCTGCAACCTATCAAGCTGCTATGCACCTAATGCGAACTGGGGCGGCAGGGGTCCTGGTCGGTTTTGGCGGTGGTGCCGCAAGCTCTACCAGACAGATTCTCGGAATACATGCCCCAATGGCCTCTGCGGTTGCAGACATAGCTGCCGCAAGACGGGACTACATGGATGAATCTGGCGGCCGCTATGTACACCTAATTGCCGATGGAGGATTGGGAACCAGCGGTGACATTGTCAAAGCGATTGCCTGTGGAGCGGATGCGGTGATGCTTGGAAGTGCATTGGCTAAAGCAAGCGATGCTCCAGGTAGCGGATATCACTGGGGACAAGAGGCGGTAAATCCAACTCTTCCCAGAGGCCACAGAGTTCAGGTTGGTGAGAATGGAACCCTTGAGCAGGTTTTACGGGGACCTGCAAACGACGCTTTTGGAACAAGTAACCTAATGGGCGCTTTGCGCCGAGCAATGGCAACCACTGGCTATACAGAGCTCAAAGAGTTCCAAAAAGTTGATGTTGTGATAAGCCCATACAGAGCGCAGTGAAACCTACCTGGCTGGGAGTCGCTAGGCGACCTAAGTGGATAGCGGTTTTGATCGCCATGTTGATCATTGCCGCTGGTTTTGCTGGCCTTGCGCAATGGCAGTTGGAGAGAACTTTCACCACCGTGGGAATTGCGGAAGCGGAATTACCAGAGGTTCCAATCGAGCAGTTAGTAGAGGTTGGTCAGCCGCCAAGGCAGGATGTGCTGGATCGTTTGGTGGAATTTGAGGCAAGGGTTGACTATGAAAATCTCTACATCGTTTCTGGCCGGAAACAGTTTTTGGATCCCGAATTAATCGAAGGCTACTGGCTGATTGCAAACAGTGAAATTGAATTTGACGGGACAGAGCAAAACCTTACGCTGGCATTGGGTTTCAGCGATAGCTTGGAAGAGATTGCTCAAGTAAGAGAGTCGCTAGTCAGTGCAAGCTCTGAACCAGAGCAAATGGTTGGGTATCTCGAGCCCACCGAGGCACCAGGAACCAAAGACGGTTCGGTCTTGAGTTCATTGTCGCTGGCTCAATTGGTGAATTTGTATTTTGACCAGCCGACGCCTTATTTGCCTGTTTTTGTAATAGTCCAGCAAGGACCAATTCCCGAGGACCTTGACCGAATTCTTATTGATGTTTTGGACGAGCGGGTCGAGATCAACTGGTTGACAGCCTTTTATGCAATTGAGTGGATTATATTTGCGCTGTTTGCAATCTATTTCTGGTATCGCTTAGTTTCAGATGAGCTGATGCGCGAGTTAGAGTCTCAGGCAGATTTAGACTAGACACGTGCAAAAGATTCCCGTTTCCAGACTTCCGCAGATCAGGTCAACCCTGAAGCTATACAAAGTATCTAGCTACATCACGGGCATTTTTCTTATTTTGCTCATGATCACCTGGGGTATTCGTCGACTTCCGTTTCTAGGTTATGACTTATGGCTTTTGGGCCCGAATGGATTCATTACATTCGAAAGCTATGGATTTGAGGGTAACGGGCTCCCATTGGAGGGGTTCAACCTGACGGTAATAATCCTGATTGTTCACGGTTGGTTATATGTGCTTTATCTTTTCGCTGATTTCAGAATGTGGACTTTGATGCGCTGGAGCATTTGGCGATTTCTACTAATCGCCCTGGGCGGTATAGTTCCCCTCCTAAGCTTTTGGACTGAGGCTCGATACGCAAAGATTGCTCAGCAGGAGATAGCCGAGATTGAAGGGGCAGCATCATCAGACCGGTAATTGTCATTGACTTTGGGGCTCAGTATGCACAGCTGATTGCCAGGCGGGTTAGAGAGGCCAATGTCTACTCCGAGATTGCTCCGCATGACATTTCAGCTGCAGACCTGATGCTGAAAAACCCTTCAGCTTTGATTCTTAGTGGTGGTCCATCAAGTGTTTACGAGCAAGGCTCACCTTCGATGGACCCACAAATTCTTGAACTTGGTGTCCCAATCTTGGGTATTTGCTATGGATTTCAAACCCTTGCTCACGCTCTTGGCGGTCAGGTGGATAACTCTGGTAGACGCGAATACGGTGCGACTGATTTGAAATTGCAATCTTCTGGAGTACTCCTTGAGAATCAACCGGTCAAACAAATTTGCTGGATGAGCCACGGCGATCAGGTGGTGAAAGCTCCAGAGGGATTTGAGGTACTCGCCTCTACTGAAACAACCCCAGTGGCCGCCTTCGAGTCGGTTGAAAAAAAGATATTCGGAGTCCAATGGCACCCCGAGGTAAAACACAGTGAGTTCGGGCAAAAGGTTTTAGAAAACTTCTTATACCAGGGTGCAGGACTTGAACCGAACTGGTCTTCGGGTGATGTTATTGCCGAGCAGGTTGAGAAGATTCAGGCTCAAGTCGGTGAAGCCAACGTCATCTGCGGTCTGAGCGGGGGAGTCGACTCAGCTGTTGCAGCAGCCTTGGTCCATAAGGCGGTTGGCGAGCAGCTGACAGCAGTATTTGTTGACCACGGCTTGCTGAGAAAAGGTGAGGCAGAGCAGGTTGAGCGCGACTACGTCGAGGCAACCGGCATCAAGCTCAAAGTCGTAAACGCTGAGCAGCAGTTTTTGGATGCACTAAGCGGAGTCAGTGACCCCGAGCAAAAGCGAAAAATTATAGGCCGTGAGTTTATCCGTAGCTTCGAGCAAGCCGAGCGGGAGCTAATTGCCGAGGCAAAAGAGGAAAATCAAAAGGTGGGATTTTTGGTTCAGGGGACTTTATATCCAGATGTTGTGGAGAGTGGCGGAGGGGCAACCGCTGGTATCAAAAGTCACCACAACGTCGGTGGATTACCCGAGGATTTGGAATTTGAACTGGTTGAACCGCTCAGGGCTTTGTTCAAAGACGAGGTAAGAGCCATCGGAAGAGAGCTTGGACTCCCGGAACCGATTGTCAATCGACAACCTTTTCCGGGGCCAGGACTTGGTATTCGAATCATCGGCGAGGTCACTCGGGAGCGATTGGAGGTTTTGCGCGAAGCAGACGCCATTGTTCGAGAAGAGCTCACCATGGCCGGTCTTGATGAGGAGATCTGGCAGTCACCGGTAGTGCTGCTTGCCGATGTTCGATCGGTCGGAGTGCAAGGCGATGGGCGAACCTACGGTCATCCAATTGTGCTGAGGCCAGTAAGTAGCGAGGATGCGATGACTGCGGATTGGTCAAGGCTTGACTACTCCTTGCTTGCAAAGATCTCTAATCGAATTACCAATGAAGTCCACGATGTCAATCGAGTCGTTTTAGACATTACGAGTAAGCCTCCGGGAACCATTGAATGGGAGTGACCGAAGTCTTTGGACACAGGGGGACTGGTTATCTCCCCGAAAACACCATGGAGTCATTTCAACTGGCGTTTGATCAGGGTTCGGATGCAATCGAATTTGATTTGGTCCCAACCTCGGATTCTCAGCTAATTATTCGGCATGAGCCGGAGTTATCAAAAACCACAAACATCGCAGCCCTGGATGAGTTTGAGAAAAAGAAAAGCACAGAAGTTATCGCCGGTGAAGAGATAACGGGTTGGTTTTCACACCGACTGACCTCGCGGGAGATTCTGCAACTCAGGGCAACTGAGAGGGATTCGAGAAGAACTGAATCTGCCGAAAATGACGGCAAGTTTATGATCCCAACACTTGGGGATCTTTTGGCCGCACCTGAGTTTTTTGGCAAAAAACTTATTATTGAACTCAAGCATCCAGATTATTTTTTGGAGCAGGGCTTTGATCTTCCGCAGATGTTAAAAATGGAGCTAGACATAGCGGAGCTTGACCCAGAAGCCTCCCATAATTTTGTTATTGAGAGCTTCGACTGGAGGGGCCTGATTAGGGCAAAAGAGCTAATTGGTGAGATGGCCAGTTACGTTTTTCTGGCGGAGCCGTCGACCACTCCTGATGATGTCGATCTTCTAGTTGATGCTGTTAGCGATAATTTCGATGGACTATCGCTTGCCCTCCCGCAATTTTTATCCAAGTTTGATGAAGAACAAATTGAGCTCAACGACATGCTCGCGAAAATAAAAGCGAAAGGACTATGGGCATACACCTATACCGCTCGAATCGAGCAGGCAATAAACGTTGATAGAGATTTCAAGGCTCTAGCGGAAGCCGGATTTGATGGGATTTTTGCCGACCAGCCAGACATCTTTCGCAAGTTTGTCAGCCATGAGAAATAGGCTAGGCCGGCTATGAGTCAATTGATCCCGAATCCAAGCGAGTCCCTTTTGGAGGGACTTAATCCCCAGCAGCGCAAAGCCGTTGAGCACAGAGGCCGGGGACTACTGATTGTTGCTGGAGCTGGGAGTGGTAAGACAAGGGTCCTCACGCACAGAATCGCCCATTTTCTGGCAAACCGTGAGCTTTGGCCGTCGCAGATTTTGGCGATTACCTTCACCAATAAAGCGGCGAGTGAAATGCGGGAGCGGGTTGAAGCACTAGTTGGGGAATCTGCAGAGGGTATGTGGATAAAAACATTTCACTCGACATGCTTACAAATCCTCAGAAGGGAATCTGAACAACTAAGCCAAGACTCAAACTTCACCGTTTATGACGCAAGTGACACTAGGGCACTAATCAAAAGGTTGATGCGAGAGGCAGGCGTTGAGGACACTGATTTGAAACCTCAACAGATAGCTGCGGCCATTTCAAACGCAAAAAACGAGCTCAAAGACGCAGATGATTTTTCAGCAACAGCTGATAAATCAAATCCCCGGAATCGGGTGATAGCAGAGATTTATCACGCATACACAGAGGAGCTAACCAGGAATAATGCCTTTGATTTTGATGATCTGATTGCTCAAACCGTGGGTCTACTGAGGGCTTTTCCAGAAATTCGCCAGAAATACCAAAAGCGCTTTCGGCATATTTTGGTGGACGAATATCAAGACACAAACCACGCGCAGTATGCACTGATCCGAGAACTAACAAGGGCTCTTCCGGAGGGCTATGAGAACTACCACCCGCAAACCGGAGAGCTTCTACCCCCCGTTGGACTAACCGTGGTTGGGGATTCTGATCAATCTATTTATGCGTTTAGAGGCGCAGACATTCGAAACATAACTGAATTTGAAAGAGATTTCCCCGGGGCTGAAACGATTCTGCTTGAGCAGAATTATCGGTCCACTCAGAACATTTTGAGTGCTGCCAATGCAGTGATTAGCCAAAACTTCGA
>CAJXVY010000029.1 GCA_913062665.1 uncultured Micrococcales bacterium | reverse complement strand
GATTGGCGCAGCGGTAGCGCGCTTCCCTGACACGGAAGAGGTCACTGGTTCGAACCCAGTATCGCCCACCACTATTTTTTAAGCTTCAGAGTCTTTGCAGTTTCTCCGAGTAATTTTTTGGCTAGCTTCTCGTCTGAGTTGATTTGCCTCTTGAAGCTTGGGATCATCTCATTAATCAGTGATTGTTTCTCGACTACCATTTCTGGCTCCATAAGTTCCAAAACATCGAGCATTACCTTGGCCGAGACACTTGCTCCTGGGCTTGCTCCGAGGAGACCGCTAATTGTTCTGTCCTTCGCGCTGATTACTTGTGTTCCAAATTGTAGAGTCCCAAACTTGCCCTTCGGTGCTATCACCTGCGCCCTCTGCCCGGCTTCATATAGTGTCCAGTCTTCGTATTTTGCCTCTGGCACAAACTCCTGCAATCCCTTGAACTTTTTCTTTTTGCTTTTCAATATCTCTGAAATTAGGTATTTCAACAAGCCCAGGTTTGTCAAAGCCACGGAGATGTAGGGAAGTAGGTTGGCTGCACGAACACTCAGGGGAAGGTCAAGAACAGAGCCCTTTTTGAGAAACTTGGGATTGAAACCCGCAAAAGGCCCAAACAATAGTGAGGGTTTTCCATTTACAAGCCTTGTATCAAGGTGCGGAACGCTCATAGGCGGAGCACCAACGGCTGCTTGTGAGTAAACCTTTGCCCAGTGTTTTTCAACAACCTCTGGGTTGTCTGTTCTAAGAAAATGACCGCTGACGGGAAAAGTCCCATACCCCTTGCACTCTTCGATGCCAGAAGACTGCAGAAGCTTAAGCGCGTATCCTCCCGCACCAACAAAGAGTTTGTCAGCAGCTAAATACTTCAACCTAGGGTTCATGGTCTTAATTTCCCAACCGGTATCCTTCAGCTTTCTGAGCCGAATCACATCTGTGCCGGTTATTAGTTCAACTCCCTGGTCTTCAAGCCAATGAACCATTTGACGGGTCATTTCCCCGTAATCAACATCGGTGCCGCTGTCAATTTTGGTTGCAGCGACTACCTCATCCTCACGACCCTCAATCAGAAGTGGCGACCACTGGCTAATCTTTGAGAAATCCTCGGTGTATTCCATTCCTTCAAAAAGTGGCTGATCCTTGAGCGCGCGGTGTCTGCGTCGGAGGTAATCTACGTCTTTGGTGCCTCTCACAAATGTCATGTGCGGCACCGAATTGATAAAGCTCTTTGGGTCTTCCAGGATTCCATTTTCAACCATGAATGACCAAAGCTGTCTGCTTTGCATGAACTGCTCGTTTATGTCGATTGCCTTTTCAGGAGAGGGTAACGACCCATCTTTGCTGTCTGGCATGTAGTTCAACTCACACAAAGCTGCGTGGCCGGTTCCAGCGTTGTTCCAAACATCGCTTGACTCCATGGCTGGTGATTCCAACCGCTCAACCATTGCAATCTTGAGCTCGGGATTCAAAAGCTTTAGATACACCCCGTAGGTTGCAGACATAATTCCCGCACCAATTAGGACATAGTCATAGCGAGGAGTGTTATCTAGCACCTTAAAAGACTATCGGTTAGAGCACAGCTACGCCGAAGGCTAGACCAATTAGATAGCTAAATGCCATGGTGATCACGCTGACCGCCACAATCCGGATTGCTCCCTTGATTGGGCTAGAGTTCCCGGCCAATGCGGCTGAGACCCCGGTTATTGTGAGGGCAATGCCAACACCTAAAAGGATTGCTGCAATTTGTAGATCCGGCGGAAAAACCACAACGGAGAGCATCGGAAGTGCCGCACCACCGACGAAGGCAAAAAACGAACTAAGAGCGGCCTGCAGTGGGTTGGCTGTTATGTCAGAACCTTTGCGTCCATGGCTTACCTCGGTGTCTTTCTGGGCTGAGACACTGACATATTCACCTCCACCCATAGAAAAAGCACCCGCAACTGTTGCGGCAATGCCGGCAATCAGAACTTCCCTATCACCAACGCCCGCACCAACAACGCCCATCAGAACTCCTGCAATGCTTACGATTCCATCGTTGGCACCCAGAACTGATGCACGAAGCCAATTGAGCCTTCTGTCTAATTCTTTATTCACAACTGACAATAATGGCCCATTATCGGCGTGATTCAACTTAGCCACCCCTTACCTGGGGCTAGACTTCGACTCGTGAGAGTTTCAGTTGAAGGTAAATCCGTTGAATTAGATGGCCATCCCACTGGTTTTGATGTTTTCCCCGACAGGGAAATCATCGCAATGCATGTCAATGGCACGCCCGCTGACCTTGCTAGAGCTCTTCAAGAGGACGATGAACTTGAGCCAATAAATATCTCTAGCCCAGAGGGCTTGCAGATTCTTAGGCACAGCGTTGCTCACATCACCGCACAGGCGGTTCAGGACATATTTGAAGCGAAGTTGGGTATCGGACCGCCCATTGAAGACGGGTTTTATTACGACTTCATGATTGACACTCCGCTAACTGAGGAAGACCTTGGAAAAATACAAAAGCGGATGAAAGAAATCGTAAAAGCCAATCAGCGCTTCACAAGAGTTGTCGTTGACGAATCAACCGCTCGTGAGCAAATGAAAAATGAGCCCCTCAAGCTTGAGCTTTTGGACAAACGAAACGAATCGCTGGACGAGGGAAACGTAGAGGTTGACTCCGGAGAGCTCACCATCTACCAGAACATCGATCCGAGAACTGGCGAAATAAAGTGGCAGGATCTCTGCCGCGGACCCCATGTTCCAAATACCAGAATCGCCGATAAGGGTTTTGCCCTGACCAGAGTCAGCGCAGCTTACTGGCTAGGTAATCAAAATAACCCGTCCCTTCAAAGGGTGTACGGAACCGCTTGGCCCGACGCGGAGTCGCTAGCTGAATATCAGCAGAGAATTGAAGAGGCTCAAAGGCGCGACCACAGAAGGTTGGGCCAAGAGCTCGATCTTTTCAGTTTCCCTTCTGAAATTGGTTCAGGATTGCCTGTTTTTCATCCCAAGGGCGGGATTATGCGTCAGGTGATGGAGGACTACAGTCGGAAAAAGCATCTAGAGGCCGGCTACGAATTTGTTTATTCACCGCACATCACCAAACAAAATCTTTTTGAAACCAGCGGCCACCTCCAGTGGTATGCAGACGGCATGTTCCCACCAATGCACGTGGATGCCGAATATGACGAAAATGGGGAATTAAAACGGCAAGGTCAGGATTACTACCTGAAGCCGATGAACTGCCCGTTTCACATTCTCATCTACAAGTCAAGATCCCGAAGTTACCGTGAGCTACCACTGAGGATGTTCGAGTTCGGAAGTGTTTATAGATACGAAAAAAGCGGGGTCATTCATGGGTTGACTCGTGTTCGAGGCATGACTCAGGACGACGCCCACCTGTTTGTGACCCAAGATGATCTAGAAGTTGAGATTGAGAACGTTCTGAGGTTTGTTTTGGATCTTTTGAGGGATTACGGTCTTGAAGATTTCTATCTGGAACTGAGCACTAAGGACGACGGTGAAAAGTTTGTTGGGGACGATCAGGCTTGGGAGTTAGCAACTTCAACTTTGAAGAGAGTGGCCGAATCAACTGGGCTGGAACTGGTTCCCGATCCCGGTGGTGCAGCCTTTTACGGCCCAAAGATTTCAGTTCAAGCTAGAGATGCAATCGGTCGAACCTGGCAGATGAGCACCATACAGCTTGATTTCAACCTGCCTGAGAGATTTGAACTGGAATATGTGGGAAGTGACGGTGAAAAGCATCGTCCAATAATGCTTCACAGGGCACTTTTTGGCTCAATTGAACGTTTCTTCGGCGTGCTTACCGAGCATTATGCGGGACACTTCCCGCCCTGGCTAGCACCCGTTCAAGTTGTATGTGTTCCAATTACCGAGGATCAGCAACCATACCTTGAGCAGTTTGCCAATTCATTGAGGTCAGCCGGGGTGAGGGTCGAAGTTGATTCAACCGATGAACGAATGCAGAAGAAGATTCGAAACCAGACTCTGGCGAAAGTTCCCTTCATTGTTATTGCTGGTGAAAAGGATGCCGAGGCGAACGCGGTTAGTTTTAGGTTTAGGGATGGAACACAGCGCAATGGAATCGAGTTGGATTTGGCAGCTCAAGAAATCGTTGACGCCATAGAAAGCAGGAAGCAGGTTTAGGTGGAAGCCGAATCAAGCCAGGGTCTCGGGGCGCAGTGGGATGGTTTTGAAAGGCTTTGGACGCCTCACCGACTTGTGTATATACAAAACGGACAGCAGCCCGCTGACAAAGATTGCCCATTCTGCCTAGCGCCCGAAAAAAGCGATGAGGATGGGTTGATTGTAAGACGTGGAAAAACCGGTTTTGTTTTGATGAATCTTTTTCCATACAACGCCGGCCACTTGCTTATCTGTCCTTACAGGCACTATTCAACATTGGATCTGGCGACCAAAGAAGAAAGTGATGAGATTACACAACTCACTCAAGAGGCCATGCGCGTTCTTCGAGGCGTCAGCGGAACTCACGGGTTCAACATTGGGCTCAATCAGGGTGAGATTGCAGGGGCTGGGATTGCGGGCCACTTGCATCAGCACATTGTTCCAAGGTGGAGAAACGACGCGAACTTTTTCCCGATTATCGGCCAAACCAAGGCTTTGCCTAAACTGATCGGCGATGTCAGAGAAGAATTGCAACAGCGTTGGGATGAATTCAAAGACCCCCAGGGTTGATTCAAAAGTCGTAACATATGTATTTCTAGCCCCATGAATTTTTTAGAATGGACAACATGACAGATTTCGAGACCGGAACTCCACTTGTAAAACGTGGCCTTGCAGAAATGCTTAAAGGTGGCGTCATCATGGATGTTGTAACAGCCGAGCAAGCAAGGATTGCAGAGGATGCTGGAGCCGTGGCTGTTATGGCGCTTGAGCGAGTGCCTGCAGACATTCGTGCCGAGGGCGGCGTGGCCAGAATGAGCGATCCGCAACTAATTGATGAAATCAAGGCGGCAGTTTCTATTCCGGTGATGGCCAAGGCCCGCATCGGCCACTTTGTTGAGGCTCAGATTCTTCAGTCCCTAGAGGTTGACTACATAGATGAATCTGAGGTTTTGTCTCCAGCGGATTATGTAAATCACATCGACAAGCTTGGCTTTGAGGTGCCCTTCGTTTGCGGCGCTACCAATCTCGGGGAAGCCCTTCGGAGGATCACTGAAGGTGCGGCCATGATCCGAAGCAAGGGCGAGGCCGGCACTGGTGATGTAAGTGAGGCCACCAAGCACATCAGAACTATTCTTGGTGAGATTCGAAACCTCAGTTCAAAGTCTTCCGAGGAACTGTTTGTTTCCGCAAAAGAATTGCAGGCCCCATATCCTCTTGTCAAAGAGTTGGCAGAAACAGGAAAACTGCCTGTTGTCTTATTCACCGCCGGCGGAGTCGCAACACCTGCTGATGCTGCGATGATGATGCAGCTGGGAGCGGACGGTGTGTTTGTCGGTTCGGGAATTTTCAAATCTGGCAACCCGGAGCAGCGTGCAAAAGCAATTGTGAAGGCAACTACCCATTACAACGACCCCAGGGTGATTGCTGATGCAAGTCGCAATCTCGGAGAAGCAATGGTTGGCATCAATGTTAATGACTTGCCCGCGCCACACAGACTTGCTGAACGCGGTTGGTAACTTTTGGCGTACTAGCCCTGCAGGGCGGAGTTCGAGAGCACATAAACCTGCTTAGGAATCTCCAGGTCGAAACCAAAGCGGTAAAGACCGAGAAGGACTTGGAAGATATTGA
>CAJXVY010000028.1 GCA_913062665.1 uncultured Micrococcales bacterium | reverse complement strand
GCAGGCAAGCAGAACTCTAAGTTTGTTCTCCATTTGCAGTCAGTCTAATTCTCATTAGTCTGCGGATGTACTTTTTCAAGAAGATAAACCCCGAGCACCGCAACTAAACCGCTAATTATGAAGGTGATGATGGTGTCCATACTGGCGTTAGCGGCCTCCCCCAGAATCACAATTCCGACTCCCACCGCCACCATTGGGTCAATCACGGTCAGGCCCGCAATAACCAAATCGGGAGGCCCAGTCGCATAGGCATTTTGTACAAACCAGCCCCCGAGGAGTGCGGCTAGGACGAGTGCGATAGCGGCCGAGAGGGTGAGTGTGTCAAAGTCTCCCTGGATTAACCTCTGAATGATTACCTTCGCCAAGGTTGCAACGAAGCCGTATAAAACTCCTGCTCCGAATACGTAATTAAGAGCCTTGGCGGTATCCCCCATGGTTGCCATCAGGAACCCGAAGAGAATCAGCATCAGCGCCAAAACGCCAAGGACTTGCAAAAGCTTCTCGTCACTCATTTCAACTTCGGTTGCAACTCCTGCGGCAGAAACCACGAAACTGGAAATTCCTGCAAGCGTAAGGGCAATAGCAAAAAAAGTTCTGGGGCCAAGCCTGACTCCGTAGATTCGAGCGTTTAGCAGACTTGTAATGACTAAGGCCACCGCACCAATAGGTTGCACAACAATTAGCGGTGCAAGCGTGAGCGCTGCAAGTTGCAGAATTACTCCGAGCATCAAAAAGCTAGTCCCTACCAGCCATCTAGGGCGTTTCAGTAATCCCAGCACCTGCTTTATACCCAAGCGACTTATTCCAGTTCCATTTACGCGCTGATGGACACTGTCGTTTTGAAACTGTGCGCCGAGAGCCAAGCCAACAGCTGCCAAAAGTGCCAGCATTATGGCGATGGCACGAAGCACCTCTGCAGGAAGCAAGCTCACTCCTAGTTTCTGAACTTCTTAAGCCTACTTACTGAATGCTCAAAATCACCCAATAGCATTGTCTTATGCCCATCCGACCAATTCAGATAACCGGTACCGAGGTGCTGCACAACAAAGCTGAAGCCATTGTCAGCTTCGATGATGATCTCAAGCTTTTGGTTGAGGACATGTTTGAGACCATGGAAAAAGCCCCGGGTGTTGGGCTAGCTGCGCCTCAAATTGGAGTGAATAAAGCGGTATTCGTATATGACTGGACAGATGATGATGACCTCCAACACCGGGGCGTTGCCGTTAATCCGGAGCTTGAGCTTTTCGGTAAACAGAAGTTTGATCCAGAGGAGCATATCGAGGGATGCCTCAGCGTTCCCGGATTGAGATATCCTCTTGATCGTGCACCTATGGCGCGCCTCACCGCATACGACCTCCAGGGGAATAAATACACAGAAATCGCCAAGGGTTGGCTGGCGAGAATATTTCAGCACGAGTTTGACCACCTACAGGGCATTCTCTACTTTGAAAGGCTTTCTTCGAAGTATTCAGAGCTAGCTCAAAACGAAATCCAAGAGCAGGGTTGGGAAATCAACAGCTCATGGCTACCGGGAGTTGATTATAAAGAGCCCTAAATCAGCATTCTGATGATGGCTGAAAGCGCCGCAGCGCTGGCAATGACGACAATAAACGGCATCCGTAGGTAAAGAAGCAAGGCAGCGAGAAGTAGCGCTGGGATACGACTATCAAAAGTAAGTTCTCCATCTGTGGTGAAGCCTTGAATACCGACCAGTGCTGAGAGTAGACCAACCGTTATCGCGTCGGCGGTTTGTTTGAACCTTGGATTAGAAACGTACTTCTCTGGAACAAGGTATCCCAAGAATTTCCAGCTAAACACTGCCAAGGAGGCCGCTATTACAGCAATAGTCATCGACTCCCCCAATACTGAATAATCGCTGCAACCAAAGCAGCGAGAAGCACCGGAATACCGGCTGAAACAAATGGACTCGCCGCAATGGCAACAATGAGAGCTGCCAGACCAATAAATCGATAGAGATTTGAATTCAAGCGCGCCCACACAAGACCCAGAAAGGCAGCTGCAGCTGCGCTATCCAACCCAAAATTTGCTGGATCACCGATTTGGTCGCCAAGAAGCGCCCCGGCAAGAGTCATCAAATTCCAGAAGAAAAATACGCTTGCTCCAGTCCACCAAAAGCCCCGCCGCTCATCAGCAGGATTCGATTGTGCTGTTGCGACAGCGGTGGACTCGTCTATTGTCAACTGGGCAGACAGCATTTTTGCAATCCCAGGCATGCCCAGCACTGGAGCCATGCGCAGGGCATAAAAACCATTTCTGACACCAAGTAACCAAGCTGAGGCGATTGCGGTAGGGATGGCAGCCATGCCTCCGGTGGCAACAACACCGACAAACGCGAACTGACTTGCGCCACTGAACATTACAAGGCTTAGCAGCATTGTTTCGAGAATCGTCAGGCCAGCTGTGACCCCTAGAGCGCCAAATGAAATTGCGTAAATACCAGTGGCCATGCCGATTGACACCGCCACCACTGGAATTCGATTCATCAAGCTCCTTTTGCTCCCCGGCCTGGACTCGAACCAGGAACCCTTCGGTTAACAGCCGAATGCTCTGCCAATTGAGCTACCGAGGAATGGTGCACGAAAACATTACCAGATAATCAAGCGAACTAAGTCTGCAGTTGTCTTCTCTCTTGCTCCAGATCTTGCAAATGCTTTTGAATTAATTCCATTTCACGTTGCTGTTTCTCTGGATCAAACCTTCGAAGTGCCATCAGCAAATCACTTTTCTCTCTATCGAGAGCGTTCATCATTGCCCTTCTAATGACACCCTCAGCGTACTTTTTCAACGCGGCATCGTCTTTGGCGGGCAATGAAGCCACGGCAAGTTGTCTGAAAAGTTGCTGGTCCTGTTCCCTTACAGCATTGCCAATTTGGTTGAGCCAATTTGGTTCATGTTTTTTATCAACCAAATCAGTCAGGACAATTGCGATTTGCTGCAGCGGGGCTGAGCCGAATCCAGCGGAGGCAATCCTTGAAAGCTGATCAGCGGAGTATGAATCTGGGACCTGCACCAATACCTCCAAAATGGCGCGCTCCATTCTGTCAATTTCTTCAGTCTCTTTTAGTTGAGGCTGATCGATACTCATCGAGCGAACTGATTCTTTCTTGCTTGTCTTGGACTGCTGATTGACCATCGGTTCAATGTCTGAGACTTCCAGTGAAACCCAATCTGCAAGCTTTCGAATGTAGCCCATCTTTAGTGCAGGATCGGATATTTCACTCACTACTGGTGCTGCAGCTCTGGCGGCTGCAATTCGACTCTCCAACTGAACTAAGTCAAATTGCTCGATTCGATGACGGATAACAAACTCAAACAGCGGAATCTTTCTCTGAAGCATCTCAACAACTGCTTCATCACCCCGCTGTTGCCGAAGATCGGAAGGGTCAAGACCTTCGGGACCGGTGGCAACGTAAGTGAGGGCATTAAATTTCTGACTGTCTCCATACACTTTTAGAGCCGCTTTAGTCCCAGCTGCATCGGGGTCAAAGGTAAAAATAACCTCCGCTGGTGATTCTGCTGCGCCTATCAGAAGACGATTCAGAATCTTTATGTGCTCTTCCCCAAATGCTGTTCCGCATGTGGCTACTGCGGTGTCAACACCCGCAAGGTGACATGCCATGACATCTGTGTAGCCCTCAACAACCACGACCTGTCTCTTCTTGGCAATTGACTTCTTGGCCAAATCCAAACCGTAGAGAACCCTTGATTTGTGATAAACCGGCGTCTCCGAGGTATTTAGATACTTCGGCCCTTGGTCATCCTCGTAGAGATGCCTCGCCCCAAATCCCAGCACCTGATTATTTGCATCACGAATGGGCCAAATCAGTCTCCCTCGAAACCGATCATAAATTCCTCTTTCACCCCTAGAGGCAAGCCCTGCAACGACAATCTCTTCCTCAGTAAACCCCTTTGTCTTGAGAAATTCGGTCAGATTGGACCAGCCCTTGGGGGCATACCCGACACCAAATTGATTCATTGCATCAGTATCAAAACCCCTCGAAATCAAGGTTTCTCTGGCCATTTTTGCTTCTGGTCCCGATAGCTTTTCAACAAAAAAAGATGCGGCTAGCTGATTTGCTTCAAAAGTCCGTGATCTTGCCTGAACCTCACCAGTGTCGACGTCATCGTAATGCAGTGTGTAGCCAACTTTTGAAGCCACCCTCTCCACAGCTTCAGAAAACGATAGTGACTCTATTTCTTGGAGAAACTTATAAACATCCCCTCCTGCACCACAACCGAAGCAGTGGTAATACCCCTGACCATTTCTGACATTAAACGATGGGGTTTTCTCATCATGAAACGGGCATAAGCCCTTTAGGGAGCCGACACTGGCGGGTTTGAGGGAAACATAATCGCTTATGACATCCGCAATGTTTGCCTGAGCCTTGAGGTTTTCAATGTCGGATTGCCTTATTTTTCCACTCATTTGCTATTTCCCTGGTCTTACTAGCTCTCTATGAAGTTGCTGAGCGTGTGCGTCAGTTAGATTGGCCACAGCATCAACAACAGCCCGTTTCTTTTCGTCGGAAGATTTTGCGCTTTCAAAGTAAAACCGAGTAACCGGATCCAGTCCCTCACCAGATTGGTAAATTGCATCCGCCAGCTCAACCAACAATTCGCGTTGGGCTTGATAAAACCCACGCCTTGAATCTGTTGTCATGAGGAAAGTTGCAACAAGACCCTTCAAAACCGCTATTTCCTCCATCACGTCTGAGGGCACGTTTAGGTTCTTTTTGTAGCGATCTTCTTGTTTAGACAAAGATACATTTGCTTCATAGACGCGGGTGACGAAGCTCCCAATCAAATCACTCGTGAGATTCTTGAGTTGACCAAGATTTTCCCTACTTCCCTCAAAAGTCTTTATCCAGAGGCTGTTTGACTGTATTCGTTCAAAAGCGGCGTAAACATTTGATTTCTCTAAGGGAGCATCTGACCAATCAAGTACCCCATTTATCAACTCCTCTACGATTTCCCCGCCATTCAGCTGGGCAACATCAATGAAACCCTCAACAATTGCATCCTCAAAGTCGTGAACGCTGTAGGCAACATCATCGCTGAAATCCATAATTTCCGCCTCGATTACCTTTTCTCCCTCAGGTGCCTTTTCCCTAGCCCAATTGAATACCTCTAGGTCATCCTCATAAACCCCGAATTTGACCCCACCCGGGATGTATTTGGGAGCATCCTTCAATCGCCACGGATACTTACTCAATGCGTCAAGAGAAGCTCTTGTCAGATTCAACCCCCTGGAGACTCCGTCTTGAGCCACCTTTTGTTCGAGCTTGGTGACTATTCGAAATGTTTGCGCATTACCCTCAAATCCGCCAATGTCCGCAGCCCAAAGGTTCAAAGCCGATTCTCCATTGTGACCAAATGGTGGATGACCTAGGTCGTGTGACAAGCAAGCCATGTCCACTAGGTCTGCATCAAACCCAAGCATTACAGCCAGTTCCCGTCCAACCTGCGCAACCTCCAGCGAGTGAGTCAGTCGTGTTCTGGCAAAATCACCACTTTCTGGCGAAAGAACTTGAGTTTTAGCACTTAGTCTTCGCAAAGCTGAACTGTGAAGAATCCTTGCTCGATCTCGGGCAAACTCAGACCTATTGGAGCGCGAAGCAGGCTGAGGTACAAATCTTTCAGTCACATAATCTGGGTATACCGCCTTGGTCAACTACTAACCTCCTGAGACTGAAAGCTCTGCCTCCAAAAGCTCTCGGCTGTGCGGCTCGCTGAGCTTTCGGCTGTCAAGCCAGTTTTCGGGGAGTACACATTTTTTCTTGGCATTACCCTGTCTTCCCCTAGGCCCCTCGGCCTCTTTTCCTGGATATGGTAGGTCTCCATCCAGCTTAGAGAGAATCTCATCCATTTGCTCAATGCT
>CAJXVY010000027.1 GCA_913062665.1 uncultured Micrococcales bacterium | reverse complement strand
AAAGTGATTAGTAGGTGAATACTGAGAATAAGTTTCAGATAATTCAAAGGTAGATTAGAGGTCAATGAGTTCTAGTTTTTTCTCCGCTCCGCTTGCTGGCAGGCCCTTCAGCGGTTCGGTGAGCATACCGGGATCAAAATCCCTCACCAACCGAGAAATTCTTCTTTCGGCCATCGCCAAAGGAAAATCCGTTCTTCAGAAGCCACTTTTTTCAAGGGATAGCCAGCTGATGATTGACGCAATCAAGGCTCTGGGTGCAGAAGTTGTTCAAACTGATCATTCTTTGGAAATCAATCCTGCAAGGTTTGACAACTCGGCAAGCATTCATTGTGGATTAGCTGGAACGGTTATGCGATTTGTCCCCTTATTGGCAATACTAAATAAAGGAATTGTTCGCTTTGAAGCTGACAAAGAGGCGCTACAACGACCTTTGGATGGAGTATTCGAAGCATTAGATCAATTAGGTGTCCAATATTCCAAGCAAGGCTCAAGCTTTCCATTCGAAGTAATGGGTACCGGTTCAATAGATGCAACTGAGGTGGTTTTAGATGCATCAAAATCCTCACAGTTCGTGTCTGCTCTTATGTTGGTGGCAGCAAGGTTTGAACAAGGTCTGACAATTACTCATAAGGGGGCATCACTACCCTCAATTCCACATATCGAAATGACCATCGCCTGCCTCAGGGATAGAGGTGTTCAGGTAATTGAAAAATCGCAAACATCCTGGCAAATCCTGCCCGGAGAGATTTCAGCCAAAGAGCTAATAATTGAACCAGATCTGAGTAATGCTGGAGTGTTTTTGGCAGGGGCAATGGTGACCGCCGGGGAGCTGACTGTCAAGGACTGGCCCGAACAGACAACCCAGGTTGGAAAGCAACACATCAAACTCTTGGGGCAAATGGGAGCCAAATTTGAGTTAGGGCAAGAGGGTTTGAAAATTACTTCCGATGGAACAATTGATGGCATTGAGGCGGATCTATCGGAGGCTGGTGAGCTTGCCCCGACAATTGCAGGACTTGCGGTTTTGGCAGACTCCCCCAGCAAGTTGAGTGGAATCGCCCATCTTCGCGGTCACGAGACAAACAGATTGCTCGCGCTAACGACTGAAATCAATCGGATTGGTGGAAACGCTACTGAGACTGAGGATGGTCTGGAAATCATCCCAACTGAACTTAGAGGCGGTAGGTGGCACACCTACCACGACCATCGAATGGCCACCACCGGTGCGATTATTGGCTTAAGAGCGCCAATTGAGATTGAAAATATTGAAACCACCTCAAAAACCATGCCTAATTTCAAAGACTTGTGGATGGGTTTGGTTTCGTGAGCTGGCTTTACGAACCTGAAAATCAAAAGCACGATTTGGACGAATCGGATGTCCGCATACGCCCAAATCCAAAAGGTAGTAGGCCGAGGACCAAGCGCAGACCAAACTACGACGACCTTCCTCAAGGAATGGTGTTGACAGTGAATCTTGCCCGCTACCAGGTGCTGGCTGATAGCGGAGAAATCACGGCAACCCTTGCCAAAGAACTCAGAAAACAGGGCGCAGTCGTTGGCGACATTGTTTATCTTGACGGGGATCTCAGCGGCGCCAAAGGATCACTTGCCAGAATCGTAAAAATTGCAGATCGGAAAACTTTACTCAGGCGCTCAAGTGAAGATGACAGCTTGAATGAGCAACCGATTGTTGCCAATGCGGATCAATTGGCGGTGGTGATGGCTAGTGCAAACCCAGAGCCAAACATAGGACTGCTCGATAGATATCTGGCCAGCGCCTTCGCAGCAGGGCTGGATGCAATATTGATCATGACCAAAACCGATGTCAAAGACCCCTCAGAGTTTTTAGAAAATCTCCAAGGGCTCCCAATCAGCATTTTCAAAACCCGTAGCGACGATTTCGACCTTGCTCAACTAAAAAGCCAGCTAGCCGGCAAGAAAACGGTGTTCGTTGGCTATTCGGGGGTTGGTAAATCCACTTTGGTAAATGCGCTAACCGGAACCGAGTTGGATACTGGTGATGTCAACGCGGTTACCGGTAAAGGGAAACACACATCAAGTGCCGCAAAAGCAATTGCCCTGGATGAGGGCTGGCTTATCGACACTCCGGGAGTCAGAACCTTTGGTCTTGGTTTGATAGAAAAAGATGACCTACTTGGAGCCTTTGAAGACATTGCCGAAATTACAACTAGCTGCCCAAGAGGATGTAATCACCAAGAGGAAATCACTGGCTGCGCGCTCAATGAAGAAAATGAAATCCCTATCGCTAGGCTTAACTCCTTCAGGAGACTTCTGAAGGTTTTAGAAGCAGAACAATGGGAGCGCAGATGAATCAAGATCTGATATTTGCTCTTGAATTAGCGGATGCGGCCGATCAGAAGTCCATGGAACGCTTCCAGGCACTTGATCTGTTAGTTGAGACCAAACCAGACCGTTCCCCCGTAACAGATGCCGATAAATCCGTGGAGACCGTAATTCGTGATCTTATTTCCAGCCAGAGACCCGGAGATTCAATTATTGGCGAGGAATACGGCTCAGGGGGCGATTCCGAGAGGGTTTGGATAATCGACCCTATTGATGGAACTGCCAACTTCTTGCGGGGAGTTCCAGTCTGGGCAACGTTGATTGCCCTCCGGGTTAATGATGAATATGTTCTCGGGGTAGTAAGTGCTCCGGCTATGGGCAGAAGATGGTGGGCATCAACCGGTGAGGGAGCATTCACCACCGAAGTAAGCGGAGAGACTAAGAAACTTCAGGTTTCCAAAGTCAGAGACATTACTGACGCTTCCTTTAGTTTTTCTAGCATCGAGCTATGGGATGAAAACGGAGAGATTGAAAAACTCTGGAAAATCTCGAAATCTGTCTGGCGAACAAGGGCATATGGTGATTTCTGGTCACACATGCTGGTAGCCGAAGGTGCGGTTGACATAAGTGCGGAAAGCCATCTAAAAATTTACGACTGGGCGGCAATTGCGCCTATTGTCAGGGAAGCTGGCGGGGTTTTTAGAGACCAGTCTGGGAATCTTCACGATCAGACATCGAAGGTAATGTCAAGTAACGGCTTGCTGGACTCGCAACTTAGCGAGCTACTGAAGTGAAGCTCAGGATTGTGCTAGCCGTTGGGCTAGTTGTTTTCTTGGCGGCCAACCTTCGAAGCGCGGTGACCTCTTTTTCACCAGTTGTGTTTTTCATTAGAGAAGATTTAGGCCTATCCGCACTTTCTGAAAGTGTTATAGCTGCCACCCCGCCAGTAATGTTTGCCATTGGAGCTTTGCTTGGAACCAGGCCAGCAAGAAAACTTGGACTGGAGATGACCTCGCTGATAGTCGGTCTCCTGATTCTTGCCGGACACCTGCTCAGAGGGTTCGCCTTCAGTGGTGAATGGCTAATTGTCGGCTCGCTTGTTGCTCTTGCCGGAATGGGGATTGGAAATTTAATTCTCCCTTCGATTATTAGGCGGTATTTTCCCAATCAGATTGGTCTACTAACCACGGTTTACATAACCGTCATAAGCTTTGGAACCTTTATTCCGCCTCTTATCGCAGTGCCTGTCGCAGAAGCCTTTGGTTGGCGCTTTTCATTGGCGCAGTGGGCAATTTTGGCAGCCCTAATTTTGATTCCTGCCGCCGCTTTGCTCGGTGAGAATAAAAAAGTCGATCTCAGCGTGAAACCGGCAAAACTGCCGCTTTTGAAATCCCCAACCGCAGTCGCGGTTATGACTATATTTCTCGTCTCCTCAATCACTGCCTATCTCTCATTTGGTTGGCTTCCAACAATTGCTTTCGAGCACGCGGGTGTAGACATCGCAACCTCTGCACTGGTGCTTACGATTTTCGCCTTCATGGGACTACCCTCAGGGCTAATCGCACCGCTACTGGCCGAAAAGCTCCCAGGCAGTCAATGGTTGGTAGTTGCATTGGCGGGATTCAGCGGTCTTATAGGGTCTGCAGGGTTTATTCTTGCCCCGCAGTGGGTCTTGATTTTTGTTGTTTTCTTGGGCCTTGCTCAGCTGACCTTTCCACTTTCGCTAGCGTTATTCAACCTACGAAGCCGATACCCCGACACGGTCTTGCAAGTTTCTAGCTTTGCCCAGTTCCTCGGTTACAGCGCGGCCAGCATTACGACTCTGAGCGTTGGCTTCATCAGAGATCTCACCGGTGGCTGGGAAGTGGTTCTGATCATTGTTGGGGTGAGTAACCTTCTTGTGATTTCAGCAGCATTCGCTCTTGCCAAGAAAAACTTCATCGAAGATGAATTAGCTCCACCTATCCAGTGAGTACTCAGCCCTGATAGTTCTAACAGTGCGTGATTTTCCTCTGATTGCAATGCTCTCGGTGATTACTCGGTTACCGCTTCGCTTCACACCTTCCAACATCGCACCATCGGTTACACCGGTGGCAATGAAGAAGGTGTTGTCGCTGGCAACCATGTCATCCATTTCGTAGACATGGTCAAATTTCAACCCAGCTTTCTCGCCAGCTTCTCTTTCAAACTCTTCCCGTGGGTGCAAAATACCCTGCATGTGGCCACCCAAAGCCCGAATGCCGCAGGCAGTGACAATTCCTTCTGGACTTCCTCCAATGCCAACACACATATCAACTCTGGATGACTCCCTGGCAGCCTGAATACCGCCCGCAACATCACCATCGCGCAAAAGCCTGGTCCTTGCCCCGGCCTCTCTGATTTCTTCAATCAAATGCTCGTTGTAATCGCGGTCCAAAATTGCCACCAAAACATCTTCGGTTTTCTTGCCGGCACTTTTGGCGTAAGCCTTGATGTTCTCACTGAGGGGCTTTCGAATATCCACTACTCCAACACCGGCTGCTCCGGTTACCAACTTGTTCATTTTGTAGACAGCGGACGCATCCAGCATGCTACCTCTGTCACTCACCGCAATCACACTGATTGCATTCATACGCCCGGCGGCTGTAAGCGAAGTTCCATCTATTGGGTCAACGGCAATGTCTGTCTCCGGCCCCTCGCCAGAACCAACAATCTCGCCGTTATAGAGCATCGGCGCATCGTCTTTTTCACCCTCACCAATGACAACTCTTCCTTGAAAATTGACAGTTGCTAAAAACGCCCTCATAGCATCAACCGCCGCTCCATCGGCTGCATTTTTATCACCTCGACCTATGAATGGATAGGCTCTGATGGCTGCCGCCTCGGTGGCGCGAACCAATTCCATGGCAAGGTTTCTGTCTGGGTGTAGTGAGGGTTGTTCCATAGCGATAAGCCTAGCCTGAAAGCCTAAAACTCAACTCCGACCTCTGCACAGCGCTCTCTTATGCTGACCAAGAGATCATCGATTGCATCCTGCGACTCGCTAACGGGAGCAGACGATGACAGCTCACTGCTTAGTTGATCAATGTCATCCCCCAGCGAATCACTGAGGGGTTCAGTGATGGAGGATAAAAACTCAGTGGTGGAGTTTATAAACTCACTGTCCACAATCTGCTCTTCGTAGGCCTGCTGGACATTTTGCAAGATGCTTTCAGCAGATGAGCAAAAGGCTGCATCGGCTGCCACTTGGGCAGGATTTACGCTGCAAGCGGTGAGTAAGAGAGGAACTAGGAGGATCAGCTTTTTCATTTCTCTCAATCATCTCAAGTTCAGCTAATGGTCAACTTCAGGCGGTAACCTGTGTCGCATGCTCATTGACAAATCTCATCCGGAGGGAAAACTCGGAAACTTCCGGCACCTCGGAGGAATCCTCACCGATCATGGAGTTACTAGAGAGAACCTAAGCTTTAGGGCTGACGACATAAGCTCAATTGATGATGAAGAAGCAGAGCGGCTTGCATCCCTTGAGTTGTCATTAGTAATTGATTTCCGAGATCTCAATGAGACCAAAACTGGTAGGGGTCCAATTGCAAATCATGTTGAAGACTATTTGAACTTGCCGCTTATCGAATCCTCTGGCAAATCAGGCCAAGTTCTGCACAAAATCTTTGACGATAGCTTTTCAGCTGAAGACCTTGGCAGATGGTATTTCCACCTGATGAGCCAGGTGGCA
>CAJXVY010000026.1 GCA_913062665.1 uncultured Micrococcales bacterium | reverse complement strand
GAAATTATTGAGCGCTACCAGGCAAAGCAGGAGATTGCTCGGCAAAGGGCGGAAAGAGCCCCAAAGGATAATCGGCTCTTCGGTCTGATAGCAATTGGCAGTGTGTTGATAGCAGGCATTGGACAAACTGTTTATTTTGGTTTTGGGCCCGGCTTTGTCCCGGATCTAGAGGAATCAGTTGAGCAGTTGGTGGATGAGATTGAACAAGAACCCGCTGAGGAGATTGAGGTTCCCAGTGCGGACATTGCCGAAAATCGTGAATGGACAGGATCTATGGCCCTCAATGGTGAGGCGTTGGATATAACTCTCTTCGGCGACATAGCACCGCAGGCCGTTGCAAACTTCGTAAGTCTCTCGAGTAATGGGTTCTATGAGGGAATCGATTGCCACAGGCTTGTGACGGATGGCATTTTTGTTTTGCAGTGCGGCGACCCAAATGGAGATGGCACCGGCGGGCCTGGTTACACCTGGGGACCGATTGAGAATGCTCCAGAGGATGATTTATACCCAGCGGGTACAATAGCGATGGCCAGGGCTGGAAACCTTGGAGACAGCATGGGAAGTCAGTTCTTCATTGTTTACGAGGACAGCACTATCCCAAGTGACGTCGCAGGTGGGTACACAATAATGGGGCAAGTTGATAACGGTCTAGAAACAGTTCGCCAAATTGCCTCACTTGGAACCACCGATGGCAGTAATGATGGAAGTCCGGCAGAAAACGTAACCCTTACATCTGTCGAACTTAACTAACAACAGGAGCCTTGAAAGTGTCCATTGAAACCTCACACGCAAGTGTTGATGAAAACAATAATGTCTACCTGATTGACGGGGGTGAGAAAAAACTCGTCGGACAATACCCGAATGTCTCCCCTGAGGAAGCTCTCGCATATTTCCAGAGGAAATATGACGACTTGGAGGCTCAGGTGAGGATTCTTGAACAGCGACTGAAAGCGTCAAATGCCACTCCAGCTGCTGTTGAAGAGAACCTAGTTGCTGTTGAAAAAGAATTGGTAGAACCTAAATTTGTTGGTGATATCGAGAATCTGAGATCTCGAATATCTCAGCTGAAGCCGGCTTTGGAGAAGTTGCGCGAGGAACACAAGAAAAAGACCGAAGAGGCCATTGCCAAGGCGTTAGTTGAAAAAGAAAAAATCGCATCCAAAGCTGAGCAGATTGCCAATCGTGACCCCAGCAAAACTATTTGGAAAAATGCCAGCAAGGAGATGCAGGATCTCTTTGAAAAATGGCAAGCACTTCAGAAATCAGGGCCAAGAGTTCCTAAAGCTCAAGCGGACCCGATTTGGAAGCGATTTAGTAAGTCCCGAGCCAAGTTTGAGGCCGAAAAAAGGGCGTTCTTTGCCGAATTAGACAAAAGAGTCAAAGAGGCAAAAAAGGTCAAGTCTGACATTGTGCAGCAGGCAGAATCACTTTCGAGTAAGGGAGCTCAAGCAGCGGACGAGTTCAAAAAGCTTCAGGAGCAGTGGAAGAAACTGGCTCGCATTGGCAAAGGCGAAGAAGCTTTATGGGAGAGATTCAAAGCCGCAGGAGATGCAATCTTCGAGCAAAAAAAGGCAGAGGATGCCAAACTTCGCGAGCAAGAGATGGAAAACTACGCCAAGAAGCTTGAATTAGTGGAGAAGGCGGAGAAAATCTCTCTGGATGATCTGAAATCAGCTCGCGAGCAGCTTGCCAAAATAAATCAAGAATGGTCCAAACTTGGCAGGGTCCCGCGGGATAAAGTGAAAGAACTTGACTCTCGCATGGCGAAAATAGAGACCTCAATAAAGCAAAAGGAAGAAGAGGAATGGCGCCGCACCGACCCCGAAAGCCAGCACCGATCCAATTCTCTGATTGAGCAACTTGAGAAGGCGATTGCAGACATCGAGGCGGAAATCAAGAGTGCTTCAGATGACAAAAAGAAGCAAGAACTCGCGAAGAATCTAGAGGCGCGTAAGTCCTGGCTAGAAGCGGCAAAGCAAGCTGCCGACTAACCACCTTGAACGCGGTAGACGTCATAGACAGCATCAATTCTTCTAATTTGGTTGAAAATGTGGTCCAGATGCGACGGGTCAGCCATCTCAAAACTGAATCTATTGATCGCAACCCTGTCCTTCCTAGTTGTCACCGATGCACTCAGAATATTCACGTGGTTTTCACTCAAAACTCTGGTTACGTCGCTCAGTAGTCCTGATCGATCTAGGGCATCGACCTGAATCTGCACCAGATAAATTCCCCTAGCCGACTCACTCCAGCTAACATCAACAATTCTCTCCGGCTGCTGTTCAAGTGATTTCACGTTTCGGCAATCGGTTCTATGAACGCTTACTCCCTCTCCCCTTGTGATGAATCCCATAATTTCGTCACCGGGTACGGGAGCGCAGCATCTGGCCATTTTTGTAAGCACATCTGGACTGTTTTTCACGAGAACATAGTTGTCTCCGCCGCGTTTGGGCTTTGAAGCCGTGGTGATCTGCGTGAGTTCACCAGTGTTGACATCTTCAGCAGCCTGAGTTTTGCTGATGATTTTTTCTACAACAGTCGCAGCTGATACGTGACCCTCACCTATTCCGCTTAGCAGGCCTTCAAGCGAAACATATTTTAGGTCTGCAACTACTTCCAGCAGCGCATCGCTCCCCATCAGCTGCTGGAGAGGCAATGATTGCTTTCGCATGGCCTTGGCAAGCATGTCTCTTCCGACATCAACCGATTGCTCTTTTCGCTCAGCGTTGAAATGCTGCTTGATTTTGGCCCGTGCTCTAGGGGACCTAACAAAGTTCAACCAATCCTTACTCGGTGCAGCGCTCTCACTTTTTGAGGTAAGCACTTCGATGACGTCACCGCTGTTGAGTGCAGTGTCTAAGGGAACGAGCTTAGAATTGACCTTTGCGCCAATCGTTTTGTGACCCACCTCCGTGTGAACCGCATAGGCAAAATCAACAGGAGTGGCATCGCTAGGAAGTCCGATAACTCTTCCCTTAGGAGTGAAAACATAAACCTCTTTGGCGCCGATCTCGTACCGCAAGCTGTCAAGAAATTCTCCCGGATCCTCCGTCTCACTCTCCCAGTCACTAATTCGCTTGAGCCAAGCCAGGCTGTCATCCTGAACCTGCTCCCCCTTTGCTGCAGCCTTGTATTTCCAGTGGGCGGCTACACCGAATTCGGCACGTTGATGCATGTCGTGGGTTCGAATTTGAATCTCTACTGCTCGTCCGCTTGGCCCAATCAAAGTCGTATGCAGTGACTGATAAAGGTTGAACTTCGGCATGGCGATGTAATCCTTGAAACGCCCGGGAACTGGCGAGTATTGAGCATGCAGAGCTCCAAGCGCCGCGTAACAATCTTTTACCGTTGAGACCAGGATTCGAATACCGACAAGGTCGTAGATATCGTCAAACTCTCGGCCTCGTAAAACCATCTTTTGGTAGATGGAGTAATACTGCTTGGGCCTACCCTCAACTTTTGACTTAATTTTGTTCGCCCTAAGCTCCCCCTCAATTTCGCGGATGACATTGTCTGTATATTCGCTCCGCTTTGGAGTGCGCTGCTTCACAAGATTTACAATTTCTTCATAGACCTTTGGGTATAAGACGCTGAAACTCAAATCCTCGAGCTCCCACTTGATCGTGTTTATACCTAATCGATGTGCAAGTGGAGCGTAGATTTCTAAAGTTTCCTGAGCTTTGCGCTTGGCAGATTCAATCGGCACAAAACCCCAAGTTCTGGCATTATGCAGCCTATCGGCAAGCTTTATTACCAAAACCCTGATGTCTTTACTCATAGCGACGATCATTTTCCGAATTGTCTCGGCCTGAGCCTTGTCGCCAAGTTTGACCTTATCCAATTTGGTGACGCCGTCGACCAAAAGCGAGACTTCCTCACCAAATTCATCACGCAGCTGCTCAAGACTGTAATCAGTATCCTCAACAGTGTCGTGCAGTAATGCCGCAGCTATTGTGCTGGGGCCTGTTCCAAGATCAGCCAGGATTTTAGCGACCGCCACCGGATGAGTGATGTAAGGCTCCCCCGATTTTCTCAATTGGCCTTCATGTGCCTTCTCTGCTCTTTTGAAAGCACGCTCTATTAGCTGAGTGTCACCGCGGGGGTGGTTTAGCTTTGTGATGCGAATTACATCGTTGAGATCCTTGTTGTAAAAGGGGCTCTCTCTGGTGAATATTCTAGGCAGGCGGGATCTGAGTGTTGAAATGCTATCCGTCATTCCGCATCACCTCCCGTGAGCAGAATTCTACGCCCGGTTTGCCAAAACTTTCTCAGCTGCCTCTTTATACTTTTGCTCATTCTCACGAAGGTGAGCGTAAACAGGCGCCGCTACAAACACCGATGAGTAGGTTCCAACTATGGTTCCAACGAATAAAGCTAGAGCAATATCGGTCAGGGTGCCGGCTCCCAAAATAAGAGAACCGATGAACAATATCCCAGCAACAGGCAAAACCGCCACAACGGATGTATTAATCGAACGCACCAAGGTCTGATTCACAGCAAGGTTTACCTGCTCAGAAAAAGTCACATTCTCGCTAAATTCAACGTTGGTGGTGTTCTCCCTGACCTTGTCAAAGACAACCACGGTGTCGTAAAGCGAATAGCTCAATATTGTCAAAAATCCAATAATCGCTGCTGGACTCACCTCAAGGCCCAACCCGCCGTAGATTCCAACGGTAATGATCAAATCATGAGCAAGAGCCGCAAGCGCCGCAACACTCATCTTCCAGCTTCGGAAATAAACAGCCATGAGCAACGAAACAAGAACCAAAAACACAACCAAACCCTGGATGGCTTGATTTGTCACATCAGCTCCCCAATTAGGTCCGATAAAGCTTGATGCGACCTCACCGCCTTCCACTCCGTACGCATCAGCCAAAGCAAGTCGTAACTCCTCTGACTCTAAGTCTTGTAGCTGCTCGGTCTGGACTCTTATAGAGTCAGCTCCGACGGTAGTAACCACGCTATCAGCTTGTGGAAAGAGGTCGCTGACCACATCGGTGGCGACTGATTCTCCTTGAGCGCTTACACCGTCGATTCTGAATTCACTTCCTCCGGTGAACTCAATACCAAAGGTGAACCCACCGCGAAGAATCGGAGCGATTACAGCCAGAAGAATCACAACAATTGCTACGGCGTACCAAGTTTTCCTCCGGCCAACAAACTCAATTGAGCGCTTCCCTGAATAAAGATCGTTTCCGAAATCCCTGAAGCTTGCCATTAGGACTCCCCTCGCTCTCTAATTTCCTGTGCTTTGCGCTCGGCAATGGTTTGCCGCTTAGAAGCCTCTTTGCCAACCTTTGCAGCTTTCGAGCGAGTAAGGCTCTCAGTAGTCCTAAACTGGCCCCGCCCAACATAGCTAGCCGCCACTTTTCCAACCTCAAAACCGCTCCATGGCCCCCCGCTTCTGAAGAATTTGGTTCTCGCCAGAAGCTGCACCATGGGATGTGTAAACAGCAGAACAATAATTAGGTCAATCAGCGTTACCAATCCCAGTGTAAAAGCGAATCCACGCACGCTCGAGGCGGTCAGCCAGAACAAAACGATCGCTGCCGTTAGGGTAACCGCGTCACTGATCAAGATAGTTCTGAAGGCTCGTTGCCAGCCGGCCTCAACAGCTTGCTCTAGGACTCTACCGTCTCTAATTTCATCTCGAATTCTCTCGAAGTAGACGATAAAGCTATCGGAGGTAATACCAATTGCAACGATTAATCCGGCGACTCCAGCAAGGCTGAGCCTGTATCCCTGCCTCCATGCCAAATACAGAATAACTAGATAGACCAAAACCGCGGCCACGATCAATGACCCCAAAGTCACAACCGCAAGTCCTCGATATTGGAAGGTCATGTATATGACGACCAGGATTAGACCTATCAACCCCGCTATCAATCCACTGTTCAAAGACTCGGTTCCCAGTGTTGCTGAAATGTTTTCTTGGCTTTGAACCTCAAATCCAATCGGTAAAGCTCCATACTTCAACTGATCGGCAAGGATCTGAGATGTTTCCTGTGTGAAGCTCCCGGTAATCTGCGCTTGTCCGTTTGGAATCACATCATTCACTCTTGGTGCTGTGATTATGAAGCCATCCAGGGTTATCGCAAA
>CAJXVY010000025.1 GCA_913062665.1 uncultured Micrococcales bacterium | reverse complement strand
GACAACCTAGACGAGTATTATCGACAGGCTCTCGATGAGACCGGCCTATCACCTTTGGGTCAGCCTTCGGCGGATGTGAAAAACTCTCCTGATGAAAAAACCTTGGAGGGCAATCTCGAGGTGGAGGTCGAGGTTGAGGTTAGGCCTGAGATCACCCTGAAGGATTACAAAGGTCTTGAGCTCGAGGTGGATGAGGCAAAGGTCAGTAAAAAAGATGTCGACTCTGAACTGGAGGCACTCCAGGCAAGATTTGGATCTCTTGTAACAGTAGATCGTCCAGCAAAAACCGGCGACTTTACCTCGATTGACCTAAAGGCCTCAATTGATGGAGAGCTTATTGATGAAGCTGAGGGTATTAGCTACGAGATTGGCTCCGGAAACCTCATTGACGGCATTGACGAGGCTTTGCTGACTCTGACAGCGGGAGAATCCACAACCTTCAAGTCAGTTTTGGTTGGTGGGGAACAAGCGGGCAAAGAAGCCGAAGTAAATGTCACCCTGCAAAGCGTGAAGGAAAGAGAGCTTCCAAAGGCTGATGACGATTTCGCTCAGCTTGCCAGCGAATTTGACACTCTTGAAGAACTCAGAAAAGACCTAGAGGCAAAAGCTCTTGAGGGCATGGCTCAAAAGCAGCGGGCTCAGGCCAGGGAAAAGGCTCTGGAGAAGCTGATCGCAGCAATTGATGTTCCAATCAGCGAAGAGGTAATCGAGCGTGAGGTTCATAATCACCTCGAGGGTGAGGGTCGGCTCGAAGATGACAAGCACCGAGCTGAAGTGACAGAGGAGAGCGAGAAATCCTTCAAGTCGCAGATGATTCTGGACGAAATCGCTAAGGCTGAAGAGATTAGGCCAGAAGATCAGGAGTTGATCAACTACCTGGCGGAGAGTGCCGGTCAGTACGGAATGCAGCCAAATGACTTTATTCAGACAATCAGCCAGAATGGCCAGATTGGCATGTTCGCCTCCGAGCTCTCCAGAAGAAAAGCTCTGGATTTCCTGGTTGACAACGCCAAAGTCCTTGACTCAAAAGGCAAGGCCGTGAAGTTTGAGAAACCAGCGGAGTCAGAGAGCTAAACGCCACTAGCGAACAGGGGAGCATTAAGACCCAATAGTTGGTTAGCTATGAACAGTTATTCCAACGAGGAGAGTTAATGACCACTCAAATGACTCCACCGCAGTCAGTCTTTGACCGGTTGCTAAAAGACCGCATCATTTGGCTCGGCAGCGATGTTAGAGACGATAATGCCAATGAAATAGCAGCCAAGATGTTGCTACTTGCAGCTGAGGATAGCGAGAGGGATATATATCTCTACATAAATTCTCCAGGTGGTTCAATCACCGCAGGAATGGCTATTTATGACACCATGAAGTACGTGCCCAACGACATTGTCACCGTGGGCATTGGTATGGCGGCCTCAATGGGACAGTTTTTACTCTCCAGCGGAACCAAGGGAAAGCGATATGCAACCCCCAACACAAGGGTCTTGCTTCACCAGCCGCTGGGAGGCTTCGGTGGAACCGCCAGTGACATCCAGACCCAAGCAGAGCTGATTAACTCGATGAAGCGTCAGCTGGCTTCAATCACGGCCGAGCAGACTGGAAAGACCGTTGAGCAGATTATGGCCGACGGTGACAGAGATCGATGGTTTACCGCTGATGAAGCTTTGGAGTACGGATTTATCGATCACATACAGACTTTTGCGACCACAAACACCGGAGTTGGAGGAGAGAAGTGAGCTACCTAGAAAATTCATTCGGAGAAAAAGTGGCAGCTCCACAGTCTCGATATATCCTGCCTGAGTTCGAGGAGCGCACCAGCTATGGATTCAAGCGCCACAACCCATACACAAAGCTTTTTGAGGATCGAATCGTGTTTTTGGGCGTGCAGGTTGATGATGCGAGCGCTGATGATGTCATGGCACAGCTATTGGTGTTGGAGTCTCAAGACCCTGATCGGGATATCACCATGTATATCAACTCACCGGGTGGTTCATTTACCGCATTGACTGCAATTTACGACACTATGCAGTACATCAAGCCAAACATTCAAACTGTTTGTCTTGGTCAGGCCGCAAGCGCAGCTGCGGTTTTGTTGGCGGCGGGAGCGCCTGGAAAGCGTCTGGCGCTTCCAAACGCAAGGGTTTTGATCCACCAGCCCGCAAGTGGTGGCGGGGGCCAGGGACAGGCGAGCGATATCGAAATCCAGGCCCGTGAAATCATGAGAATGCGTGAGTGGCTTGAGCAGACTTTGAGCGAGCACACCGGCAAGAGCATTGAGCAGGTCCACAAGGACATTGATAGAGACAAGATCCTTACCGCCGAAGAGTCTTTGGAGTACGGAATCATTGATCAAGTTCTCTCCAGCAGAAAACCAGTCCTCGGACGCTAATCCAAAACTCCGCCTTTCTAGAGCGTAAACGTCCCCGTTGGTGGCTAGAGTTTAACTATGACCACATTGGGAGAAAGCTCTGAGCTTCTAAAGTGCTCTTTTTGCGGAAAGAGCCAAAAGCAGGTTAGAAAGCTCATAGCTGGCGGAGGCGTCTATATCTGCGATGAGTGCATCGAGCTGTGCAATGAGATCATCGAAGAAGAGCTTGGTAAAGCCGATAAGCCCCAGGGCTTACAAGAGGAACTCCCCAAGCCTAAAGAAATCAAAGAGTTTTTGGATGAGTACGTAATCGGTCAGGAGCAGGCCAAGAAGCAACTTTCGGTAGCGGTTTATAACCACTACAAGCGGGTGCGCGCTGGTGGAACTCTAACTCGCAGCGGCAAAAACCGAGACGATGTCGAGATAGCAAAGTCCAATATCTTAATGATGGGACCAACCGGTTGCGGAAAAACCTATTTGGCACAGACGCTTGCGAAAATGCTGGATGTCCCCTTTGCGGTTGCGGATGCGACGGCACTAACCGAGGCTGGCTATGTGGGTGAGGATGTCGAAAACATCCTTCTGAAATTACTGCAGGCTGCAGATTTCGATGTCAAAAAAGCCGAGATGGGAATTATCTATATTGACGAAATTGACAAGATTTCGAAAAAGAGTGAAAACCCATCAATTACCCGAGATGTATCTGGTGAGGGTGTCCAGCAGGCGCTTTTGAAGATCCTGGAGGGCAGTGTTGCATCAGTTCCCCCGCAGGGAGGAAGAAAGCACCCGCAGCAAGAATTTATATCGATTGATACGAAAAATGTCTTGTTCATCGTTGCAGGAGCTTTCGCGGGCTTGGACTCAATTATTGGAGAGCGAGTTGGCAAAAAAGGAATTGGCTTCAATTCGCCGCTGAAGGAAAAAACCGATGAGGCAGAAATCTTTGGTCAGGTACAACCTGAAGACCTTCGCAAGTTTGGGCTAATCCCAGAGTTTATCGGTCGACTTCCGGTTGTCACCACAGTGAATCAACTTGGCAAGGATGCCTTGATCTCAATTCTTAGCGAACCCAAAAATGCGCTTACCAAGCAGTATCAAAAGATGTTTGAGCTAGATGGATTCGAATTGGATTTCACAGATGATGCCTTGGAGCTCATCGCTGAGAGAGCCATTGAGCGAGAAACTGGGGCCAGGGGCCTGCGCGCGATACTGGAAGAGACATTGTCGCCACTTATGTTTGAGCTTCCGAGTATGGAAAAACAGGGCAAGATTGTTGTTGACCAAAGCGTGGTCAATGGGGCAGAACCGACTGTGATTCCTTTCCCCGAGAAGAAAAAATCGGCTAGCTAAAAACCACTGACTTCAGTTGATAATCACCTTCGGCGATTTCCAATTTAGTTATTCTCCCTACCAGCTTCAGATCCTCAACCAGCTTCTTCGCATAGGCCATGTCTCCACTCGGAACTGCAAGTTCAGCAGAATCGATTTCCGCTTTCATCGATAGCTTTTGGTCAGATTTTGACTTGCGAATAACCGCAAGCGACTTTGAGAGAACCTCGAGATATTTTTTGTCGCCGGTATCTCCAAGCTCTTCAACCGTTGGCCAGACTGAGGTGTGAACCGAACCTTTCTGCCACCAACTCCACATTTCTTCGGCAGCGAATGGGATAAAGGGCGCTAAAAGCCTGTTCAGAGTTGCCAAGGCAATTCTCAAAGTAATCACAGCTGATGACTTGGCCTGATCATCTCCCGCATAAGCGCGGTCTTTGACCGATTCCAGGTAATCATCGGTGAATGTCCAGAAAAAGTTCTCTGTCAGCTCCAAGGCTCGAGTGTGATCGTAGTTATTCAAAGCCTCGGTGGATTTTTCAATTACTTCAGCCAATGCTCCCAGTAGTGCTCGATCTATTTCAAAAGTTGGAACAGCGTCAGTATTCGGAAGATCGAATCCAAGAGCGAATTTTCCTGCATTGAGAAGTTTCAGAGCCAGTCTGCGCCCAATCTTCATCTGACCTTCGTCAAATGCGGTGTCAGTTCCTAGACGCGCTGCAGCCGCCCAGTATCTAACGCCATCAGATCCGTGATCTTTGAGTAATTGATCCGGGACAACAACATTTCCCTTACTCTTGGACATCTTTTTTCTGTCTGGATCCAAAATCCAACCGGATATGGCTGCATGCTTCCAGGGAATCTCTCCATGCTCCAATTCTGACCTGACAAGGGTTGAAAACAACCATGTGCGAATAATGTCCTGACCCTGAGGGCGCATGTCGTAGGGGAAAATCTTGTCAAACAGTTCCGGATTATCAAGCCATCCAGCTGCCAACTGGGGGGTCAATGATGAGGTTGCCCAGGTGTCCATGATGTCTTTTTCACCTTCGAATCCGCCAGGCTTGCCCCTCTGCTCCTCTGAGTATCCGATCGGGACATCAGATGATGGGTCAACTGGAAGTTGCGACCTCTCAGGGGCAATGGGGTTTTCGTAGTCTGTTTCGCCAGCCTCGTTTATTGGATACCAAACAGGAATGGGAACTCCGAAGAAGCGCTGTCTTGAGATAAGCCAGTCACCATTTAGTCCATTAATCCAGTCGGCCAGTCTGACTGTCATGAACTCTGGGTGAAAATTAATCTCTTTTCCGAGATCGAGCAGTCTCTGCTTGATTTTTTCATCGCGACCTCCGTTTTTGATGTACCACTGGCGCGTGGAGACTATTTCCAGAGGCTTATCACCCTTTTCGAAAAACTTGACCTGGTGGGTGATTGGCCTAATTTCGCCGCGAAGGTCACCGCTTTCTTGCAGTAGCTGAACAATTCGCTCTTTAGCTGAGAAAACTGTCTTTCCTGCAAGTTCAGCATATATTTCCTGAGCTTTGTCCGTTTCAAGTCCTGCGGGGGGAGTGGATGTAACCCTCCCATCAAAACCAAGAATTGCCCTGTTTGGAAGGTTCAGTTCTCGCCACCAGGTGACATCGTTGACATCACCAAAGGTGCAGATCATCGCGATCCCAGTTCCCTTATCTGGCTGAGCTAAAGGGTGGGCAACGATGGGTACCTCAACATCGAATAGCGGGGTTTTGCAGGTTTGACCAAACAATCCTTGATAGCGCTCGTCATCTGGGTGGGCCACCAATGCAACGCAGGCCGGAAGAAGCTCTGGACGGGTTGTGTCAATCAGGATGTCACCACCTGGACCCTTGAACGCTAACTGATGGTAGGCACTGGGCTGCTCTCGGTCTTCAAGTTCAGCTTGGGCAACGGCAGTTCTGAAAGTTATGTCCCAGAGTGTTGGCGCCATGGAAATATAAGCCTCACCGCGTTCCAGGTTTTTGAGAAACGCAAGCTGCGATGTCGCTTGAGCACGGTCGGAAATTGTTCTGTAACTCTCCTGCCAATCAACACTCAGTCCAAGATTGCGCCAGAGGTTTTCAAATGCTTGTTCGTCTTCCTCGGTCAGAGCCTCGCATAACTCGATGAAATTTTTTCTACTGATTGGCATCTGATCCTGAGGCCTGGAGCTCTTGTTGGATCCTCCGGTCATTGGGGGCGTGAAATTATTTTCGTAAGGGAGAGAGGGCTCGCACCTAACACCGTAATAGTTCTGAACTCGTCTTTCGGTAGGAAGACCGTTGTCATCCCAGCCCATCGGGTAGAAAACCTTTTTTCCCATCATCCTTCGGTGTCTAGCAATGATGTCAGTGTGGGTATAGCTGAAAACGTGTCCCACGTGCAGACTTCCACTGGCGGTGGGAGGAGGGGTGTCAATGGAATATATTTCCTCCCGCTTGGCACTGTGGTCAAAGCGATAAGTGCCATTTTCGTTCCAGGATTCATTCCATTTTTGCTCTAGGCCCTCCAATGCAGCTTTTTCTGGCGTGCTGGCAGGATTCAGCGGATTAGGCTTAACTGATGTCAAGAGATCTCCCTC
>CAJXVY010000024.1 GCA_913062665.1 uncultured Micrococcales bacterium | reverse complement strand
CCTAATCGGAATAACTGAGCAAAAAGGAGTATTGTTCTAAGTGTGCTTCGGGGTCAGTGAAAATCTGAACCGGCGGTGAAAGTCCGCGACCCGACTTGATCCTCCGCAGCCAGCGGGGAAGGTCAAGGCGGTTGATTTGGTGAAATTCCAAAACCGACGGTAAAAGTCCGGATGGTAGAGGCAGCAAGCCAGCCTGCTCTGGCTTCTCGCCCCGTTGTTAATCTTGAAAGGGTGCGAGCATGGTTTCCAATCACGCGTTTGAATCTGCTATGCGACACGCACTTAATCTGGCGCTAAACGGACCCGCCCACGGAGTCAACCCGCAGGTCGGAGCAGTGATTCTCAATCCTGACGGTGAGATGGTTGCCGAGGGTTGGCATATGGGAAGCGGGACTCCTCACGCCGAAATTATCGCAATCGAAAGCACTCGCGAAAAGTTTGGCTTCCAGAATCAATTTCCCCCAGGCTATACCGCGGTGGTAACCCTAGAACCCTGTAACCACACTGGCAAAACTGGACCCTGCAGTCAGGCGCTGCTTGATGCTGGAATTTCCAGAGTTGTCTATGCTTCGAATGATCCTGGTGAGAAATCCTCCGGTGGAGGCAAGTTTCTAAAAAAGCAGGGTGTGGAGATAATCAAGGGGCTTTTGAAATCGGAGGCTGATGACCAAGCTCGACATTGGATAGTCTCAACGAAAAAGCAACGACCGTTTGTGACCATAAAATACGCCTCCACCCTTGATGGAAGAGGTGCTGCCCGAGACGGCTCAAGTCAATGGATATCAGGACCCGAGAGCAGGGCTGATTCGCACCGAAGAAGAAGTGAGGTTGACGCGATACTGGTGGGAACCGGAACCGCAATCATTGACGACCCGGAACTTACAGCCAGAAGACCAGACGGAAGTTACTTCGAACATCAGCCGCTTCGAGTCGTCGTTGGCGAGCGGGAACTGGATAAAAAAATGCGGGTATTCAACGATCGAGCAGAAACATTGGTCATAACTACACAGTCGCTGCAAGAGGCGATGACTGAGCTGTGGGACAGGGGCATCAGACACGTGTTAGTTGAGGGTGGCCCCAACGTAGCCAGCAAGTTTGTGAAACAGGGTTTAGCGGACGAATTCCTGGTTTATTTGGCTCCGATGCTCCTAGGTGGGGACAAAACGGCGCTGAAAGACCTAGGAATCAAAAATATTTCTGAGGCAATAGACCTGGAGATCAAGGAACTGAAAACACTTGGAAAAGATGTTTTCATCAGAGCGAGTAGGAGTAAGTGATGTTCACAGGAATCATCGAAGAACTTGGTGAGATAACCGCAATCGAGAGTCAGCCGGATGCTGTAAGGCTAACTATCTCTGGCAAAAAAGTGCTTGAAGATCTAAAGCGAGGCGAGTCAATATCGGTTTCCGGAACCTGTCTCACAGCGATTGAAATCGATGACAAGTCCTTCACGGCCGATGTGATGCATGAAACGATCAGACTTAGCGGATTGCAAAGAGTTGAGGTCGGTCAAAAGGTGAACCTCGAAAGGGCTATGACAGCCGCAACCAGATTCGGCGGTCACGTTGTTCAGGGTCATGTAGATGGTGTTGGCGAGTTTGTCTCCAGAGAAAAAAGCGACAACTGGGACTGGGTTCGAATCA
Organism: uncultured Micrococcales bacterium; assembly: GCA_913062665.1. Next base: position 4,707 of record CAJXVY010000024.1, on the reverse strand, counting down.
GCGTCCCGCAACATTTGATGAAATACGTGGTCATGAAGGGATCAATTACTTTCGACGGTATCTCGCTGACAGTGAATGAGATTGATGGAAATGTCATCGGGCTGAGCCTGATTCCTGAAACCCTTGAAGTTACAACCCTTGGCTACAAAAAACCGGGAGACCTTATCAATGTCGAAGTTGATGTGATGGCCAAACACATCGAACGACTAATGGAAGTAAGACAGGGATGATTTTTAGCCCAATTGAAAAAGTGCTGGAGGACCTCCGAGCGGGTAAGCCAGTGCTGGTAACTGACGATGAGTCTCGTGAAAACGAGGGGGACGCAATTATTGCGGCCGAACTTGCAACTCCCGAGTGGGTGGCTTGGATGGTCCGTTACACCAGCGGGTACCTCTGCGCACCTATGACGGAAAACCGAGCAAATCAGTTAGACCTTCCAGTGATGTGGCAAAACAACGAGGATCCACACCAGACGAACTACACCGTCAGCGTTGATGCATCAGATCGAGCATCAACCGGCATCTCAGCTGCTGAGCGCGCCCACACCGCAAACGTTTTAGCAAACCCTGATTCAACACCTTCATCTCTTATCCGTCCGGGACACGTGCTCCCACTCCGAGCAAAGCCTGGAGGAGTGTCGGAAAGGCCCGGCCACACCGAGGCTGCAATCGATCTTTTGCGACTTGCCGGACTTCAACAGGTCGGGCTAATGGCAGAAATGGTCAATGATGATGGAACCATGATGCGGGTTCCGGAACTTTTTTCGATAGCGGAGCGGTTTGACCTAAGTATGACGAATATTCATGAGCTCAGCGACTACATGCGCCAGAGAGCAAACGGAGAGATTGCGACATCAAATCGAATCCGTTTGGAGGCCGAAACCCTAATTCCGATGAAGTGGGGAGAATTCAAAGTTCGTGGCTACTACGACGCCCGGACAACAGCAGAACATGTTGCACTAATTGCAGGAAATCCTGGAAAAAAGGATGTCTTAGTAAGACTTCACTCGGAGTGCATCACCGGAGAGGCATTTGGTTCGCTGAAGTGCGAATGCGGACCGCAACTGGATGCAGCTTTAGAAAAGATTCAGCAGGATCCAGAGGGTGGAATCGTTCTTTATCTCCGTGGTCAAGAGGGACGTGGAATTGGTCTTTTGAATAAATTGAAGGCCTACGCTCTGCAAGAGCAAGGCATGGACACAGTCGATGCCAATCTGGCCCTTGGTTTCCCCAGTGAGGCTCGTGAATACGGAGCAGCGGTAGAGATGTTGAGAGACCTCGGAGTTGAAAGCGTTCGGCTTTTGACCAACAACCCCGAGAAAGAGAAATTCTTGGAGGATGCAGGAATCTCGGTCACCGAGATTTCGCCGCTTCTCGTTGGGATAAGTGAGGAAAATAAAGGGTATCTTGACACCAAGCGCGATCGCATGGGTCACATGATTCCCGAAACAGATAAATGAGCGGTGAGGGTTCTCCTAGCTTCAACCTTGATGCATCTGCCCTGAGGGTGGCAGTTGTTTACTCAAGTTGGCATAAACAAATTATTGACGGTCTAATCGAGGGCGCAAAGCGAGCATTAGCCGAGACCGGATGCGAAAAATTCGAATTTCACGCCGTTCCGGGGGCTTTTGAACTGCCTCTGGCAGCCAGCAAACTCGTCGGCGAGAACGACGCAGTAATTGCACTCGGAGTTGTGATTAGAGGCGACACACCACATTTCGATTATGTTTGCAATGCAGCGAGTGACGGGCTTGTTAAAGTCATGCTGGATTCCCAGACTCCGATTGGGTTTGGACTTCTGACTGTCGAAAACCAGCAACAGGCCTTGGAAAGAGCTCAGGATGACGGTGACAACAAAGGCGTCGAATCGACCTATGCCGCTCTGAAAATGGCATTGGATTTCAAATAATCTCCTAAGCTTGAAAGCACTGGAGGAAACATGGAACTAACTGTTGAAGTAGTAAGAAATATCACCCTAATCCTGCACTTCATTGGAATCGGTGCTTTACTTGGTGGATTCCTAACCCAAATGAAGGCAATGAGGGCCAAAGAGGCTCGAATTGTTCCAGCGATGAACCACGGGGCTTGGACGATGTTCATAACTGGGTTGATCTTGACCGGAGTTGCTGAGTACAGGGCTTCGATAATCGGCTTTGAAGTAAATCACGCATTAATTGGAGCTAAGACCGCTGTGATTATTGCAATTCTTGCCCTGGTTTTGATCTATCGCAAGAAACCAACCGTGAACCCAGCTGTTTTTGGTTCAATTGGTTTATTGACAATCGCCAACATTGCGCTTGCGGTTTTGTACTAGCTCGCCCATAGAGAAACTGAAACTTCAAGTGCTCTATTTGGCTTAGGCTCAGAGAGTGAGCAATCCAAACGAGAACAATCCACGGTCTCGAGAATACAAAGGTCCAAGGGCAAGTCTTAGAGAGCTAGTCCCTTACATCACCGCTGAGAAAACACCGGTGATCATCGCAATGGTGCTAAGCATCATCGGGGCTGGTCTCTCTCTCGCTCAACCAGTAATGGTTGGTCAGGTAATCAGTGCGGTTGAACAGCAGCGAGAAATCTTTCAGCTGGCGGCAATTCTGGTTTTATTGATATTTCTTTCCGCCGGTTTTTCGGGTTTTCAGTATTTTTTACTCGCTCGAACCGGTGAGGCTGTTGTTCTCAACACCAGGAAACAGTTGATTGCAAAACTTCTAAGACTTCCAATTTATGAATACGACCAGCGACGAATTGGGGATATGGTCTCGCGGGCTGGCAGTGATTCAACTTTGCTTAGAGCTGTTTTGACCCAAGGTTTGGTCGAAGCTGTCGGCGGAGCGTTTTTATTTCTCGGTGCCCTGATAGCAATGGCAATCATTGATGCTCCACTACTGATTGCCACTTTGGCTGTCCTCGCATTTTCAATAATTGGAATCTCTATCGCCGGACGTCGGATTAGATATGCAACGACTCAGGCTCAGCAGCGAGTAGGAGAAATGAGCTCCAGCGTGGAGAGAGCCCTGAGCGCTATCAGGACTATTAGAGCAGCAAGAGCAGAAAAACGTGAAGGCGAAGCCATCTACAAAGAAGCAACGGCGGCCTACGATCAGGGAGTCAAGATTGCCTCGCTGAGTGCAGTTGTGGCCCCAATCGCCCAGCTATCTCTGAACATTGCCTTCATAGTTGTTATTGGCGTTGGCGGGCTGCGGGTTGCCTCTGGAGAGACCGACATTGCGAGTCTGGTCACCTTTGTGATTCTGCTGTTTTTCCTAGTAGGTCCGCTGTTGCAGGCATTTGGTGCCTACAGCTCCGTAATGAGTGCCCTGGGGGCATTGGCAAGAATTCAAGAGATTATGGCGCTTCCGAACGAGGAGAGTGGAGAGGTCATCCAGCGCTCCCCCAAGAGCGACATTGCAATTGAATTTGAAAATGTTGGGTTTCAATACCCTGGAGATGAATCAAAGCCAGTTCTGAAAAACATTAGCTTCAAAATCAAACGGGGTCAGAGGGTTGCCCTAGTCGGACCTTCAGGAGCTGGTAAGTCGACAACTTTTGCCCTGATTGAAAGATTCTATGAGCCAACAGAGGGCCAAATATTGATGGATGGCCAGCAAGTCTCGGCATTTTCAAGGGCCACCTTGAGAGAGGAAATTGGTTACGTCGAACAGGACGCCCCGGTTTTGGCAGGCTCTCTCAGAGACAATCTATTGCTGGGGAAAGAGTTTGCAACTGATGAGGAATTGGTCAAGGTTCTGGATCGAGTGAACCTCTCAGATGTCCTCAATAGAGACTCAAGAGGACTAGACGCTCAAGTAGGCGAAGACGGAATCATGCTCTCGGGAGGCGAAAAACAACGTCTCGCTATAGCCCGCGCACTGCTCTCAACCCCACCGATACTTTTACTAGACGAATCAACCTCAAGTCTGGATGGTTTGAATGAGCAGAGGATGCGCGAGGCAATCGAGGTTGTCGGGGAAAACCGAACAATGCTGGTCATAGCTCACCGACTATCAACCGTCGTGGATAGCGATTTGATAATCGTTTATCAAAATGGGGAAATTATCGGTCAAGGCACCCACGCTGAATTATTAGAATCAACACCGCTTTATCAAGACCTTGCTAAACACCAATTGCTTGTTTAGCAATATCCTGAACAGATGAAGTTTTTCGATTCACCCGTAACTCTCGAACTTGTTCAAAAACTAGACCGAGAAGATCCACTCAAAGAATATCCAGAGATGTTCTACCGACCAGATGAAGAACTCTGTTATCTGGATGGAAACTCACTCGGTAGACCCCCCAAAGAAACTATCTCGAAGATGAAGTCTTTTCTGACAGAGGAGTGGGGTGCGAAGCTTGTTGACGGTTGGGCCGATTGGATTGACAACGCCCAAACCGCAGGAGATCTGCTGGGTCGATCAATTCTTGGGGTCGAAGCTGGGCAGACTTTGGTTTGCGACACAACCAGTGTGAACTTCTACCAACTCTGCGTTGCAGTTGTCAGAAAGAATCCGAAACGCAAAACAATCATCGTTGATAGCTCAAACTTTCCAACTGACCGATACATAATGCAGGGTATTGCCAAGCAGTTTGATCTAAAACTCATAACCCTAGACACTGATGGGTCCGGTGGGCCTGGTGCTGTTGAGTTTGACAGCGAAATGGAAATGATTGAACCTAAGGAACTCGAGAAATTCCTATCTGAAGATGTTTC
>CAJXVY010000023.1 GCA_913062665.1 uncultured Micrococcales bacterium | reverse complement strand
TAGCTGGTTACCTCAGCAATTGGTTTACCCTCAACATTTTCATACCTAATTACTGCGCTCTCTGGTTCCGCAGGTTCGGGCTGTTGCTGAGGCTGTTCTACCTGTTCTACCTGTTCAACCGAGTCAGGTTCAGGCTCAGGCTCAACTATTTGGCTGGGTTCAGAGATAATCGCGGCAATGACAACACCAACACTGACAACCATCAGTCCAATAAAGGCAAGCCATGGCCAAACAACAGGGGCTTTCGGTATGGGAGCGGTGTCGGCCAATTGCATGGCGACTGTCTTTTCATCAACTTCATCTAACTCATCTGTTGACGGACCGCTACCTGAGCTTTTCCTCTTTTCCCGAAGTAGTCCCTCTGCACGTATAGCCAAAGAGTTAGCACTCTCCGGTCTTTGGTTTGGCTTTTTGGCAAGACAGTTCATCACCAGCGACTGCACCCTGGGATCGACTTCCTCGGGAAGTGCCGGAGGAGTCTCATTTATCTGAGCCATGGCAATTGCCATCTGGGTCTCCCCTGTAAACGGCCTCTTGCCAGTAAGTGCTTCGTAGGCAACGATTCCCAGTGAATAGAGATCCGTTGCGTAGGTGGAGGTCTTACCAGTTGCCTGCTCGGGCGCTAAATATTGAACAGTCCCCATCACCTGACCAGTTTTGGTTAGGGGCACCTGGTCACCAACTCGTGCAATTCCAAAGTCAGTAATCTTCACCTGTCCCTCAGGAGTGATTAGTAGATTTCCAGGCTTGATGTCTCTGTGAACGAGACCCCTCTGATGCGCCGCTGCCAGAGCACGTGATACCTGCGCGATGATGTCTAGCACCTTTTGCTGGTCTAACTTTTTTTCTCGCTCCAAGATCCTTGACAGAGCCTCACCCGGAACTAGCTCCATGACCAGGTATGCACTCCCGGTGTCTTCTCCGTAGTCATAAACATTTGCAATGCCCTCGTGCTCAACAAGAGCCGCACTCTTTGCCTCTGAACGGAATCGAGCAATGAATCCTGGATCACCAAGATATTCCTCTTTCAGAATCTTTATTGCAACCTTGCGGAGGATGACCTCATCTTGCGCTTGCCAAACCTCACCCATACCGCCAACCGCGATACGAGTTTCTAGCCTGTATCGACCCCCATAGGTTTGTCCCATTGCCGGCTTCATCGAACACTCTCCAAGATCCTCTTACCAATTGGAGCTGCTGATACATTTCCTGAAGATGACTGATCCTCACCCTCAACCACCACGGTGACAACCAGCTCTGGGTTTTCAGCAGGAGCAAATCCTGTGAACCAATAGGTGAATGGTTGACCCACGCCGTTTTCGGCCGTTCCAGTTTTGCCAGCTACCGCCATACCTGGAATCTTTGCATTTCCGGCAGCTCCAACCTCAACCGACTCAAACATCATCTGGGTTATCAAACCAGCGGTTGACTGAGATATTGGTGAGCCAAAAACCTGAGGCTGGGGGTCTGACAGAAGCTCAAGGTTATTTGAGACAACTCGATCGATAAGTTGCGGAGAATAGATGATTCCCTGGTTGGCAATCGCTTGGGTAACCATAGCCATCTGGATCGGGGTGCTGCGGAGATCATATTGACCGAATGAGACCAGAGCGGTTTGTGGCTGGTTTAGCTCTTCGGGGAAGATGCTTGCTGAAACCGGCATTGGAATGTCTACAGATCTACTGAAGCCAAAAAGTTCAGACTGAATCCTGAGTTCATCAGATCCCAGTTGCATACCCAATTCAGCAAACGGAATATTACAACTGCGAACGAAAGCAGTTCTCAGTGTTACCGTTTCCTCATCCCCACAGGTTGAGTCATTTGCATTTGTAACAGAAGTGAAAGTTCCAGGGAGCCTGAGGAAGTCAGGATTTTCAAATTCAGTATCTGGTGAATAGTTTCCGTTTTCAAAAGCTGCAGCAGCCACCACCAGCTTAAACACCGAGCCCGGGTGATACTGATCTCCAGAGAGTGCTCTGTTCACCAGTGGGTCATCGGGGTCGGTGAGCAGTTCCTCATAAGCACTTGAACTTGAAGCGAAACTATGGCTTGCCAAAAGGTTTGCATCAAACCCAGGTTTTGAAACCAGAGCTTTTATTTCGCCGGTCTTTGGGTCAATAGCAACTACAGCACCGCGATTATCACCGAGAGCATCCCAAGCTTTTTGTTGCAGGTCTGCATCAATTGTTAGCTCAACGTTTGCTCCACTTATCGGAGTTCCACTCAAAACCGCATTGATCTGATCAAAAAACTGCTCTGAAGATTGTCCCGAGAGGAAATTGCTCATCTCTCTTTCAATACCTGTGCTTCCTTGAAACAACGAGAAGTACCCGGTCAGGTGACTATAGACCTCAGATTGATACTCCCGCTGGTAGCGGAAGTTGTCATCAACTTCAAAACTCGAGGCAACCGGATTGCTTTCAACCAGGATGGTTCCCCGCAGAGTTTTGTAGCTGTCGTAGCTCGCTCGAACATTTCTTCCATCGCTAACTAATGTCTCTGCCTGGAAGACTTGAATGCCGGTGGCAAAGGCGAGCAAGGTAAGAAACATGAGTAGAACAAAGCTTGTAAGCCGGCGGATATATCTGCTCACTGAACCACCTGCCTGTTCGAACTATCACTAATTCGAAGCAGAATTGCCACCAAGAGCCAGTTAGCCAATAACGAACTTCCTCCTGCTGCCAAAAACGGTGTCGTCAGTCCAGTTAGTGGAACCACTCGCAGCACACCGCCGACAACAATGAATACCTGCAGGGCGATAACAAAACTCAGGCCAGCGGCCAAAAGCCTTGAAAAATCATCACGGTGCGCAAGCGAAATGCGTAAGCCTCTGTAGGTCAGCAGAAGGTAAACAGACAAAACCGCAAAGACCCCAACTAGTCCAAGCTCTTCGGCAATTGCCGCGAAGATGAAGTCATTGGCAGCCAGCGGGACCAGTTGCGGATAACCTCCTCCAAGGCCGGTGCCGAGAATGCCTCCATGAGCCATTCCGAACAGACCCTGGACCAGCTGGTAGCTTCCGCCAACACCTGAGTAGTTCTCTTGAATGAATGGATTCAGCCAGGCGTCAAACCTGTTCCCGACATAGCTCAATAGCTGCGAGGCAACCAGTCCTCCTGTGATGATCATGCCTATTCCAATTCCGGCATAAAAACCCCTGCCGGTGGCAACGTAGAGAAGACCAAGGAATATACCGAAATACAAAAGAGAAGTTCCTAAGTCTCTTTGCAGAACCAATACCCCCAAAGAGGCAAACCAAACCAATAGCAGCGGCCCAAGGTCTCTTGCCCTTGGAATCCTGATTCGCCAAATCTTTTTTCCAATCAGGCTCAAGCTTTCTCTATGCCGGGTCAGATAGCCCGCGAAGAAAACAATCAAAACAAGCTTTGCTATCTCACCGGGCTGGAAACTGATGTCACCGATTCCAACCCAAAGCCTTGCGCCGTTAATCTCCCTACCAACGATTGGAAGCATTGGAGTTAGCAGCAGCAAAATGCCAACCGCCATGGCTATATATGTAAAGCGCTTTAGGACCATATGGTCTTTCAATAACCAGATAACCAAAGCCGCCACCAACATCGCAAACACTGTCAGCCAAACCTGTCTAGCGCCGAGTAACTGCTCGTTTCCTCTTGCAACTTCGGCAAGGTCAAGTCTGTAAATCATCGAGATGCCGAGACCATTTAGAAGCGTTGCCAGCGGAAGGATAAGACTGTCCGCAGCACGGGCTTTGAACCTCAGCACCAAATGAACAGCGTAGGAGGCTAAAAACAGTGGCGTCCAATAAAGAAGAATTTCTTCATCAAGATTGTCTGTGACTGACAGTTGAATCTGGGCCAGTTGGAACGCATGCATTCCGGCTACCCAGAAAAGCAAAACTGCCTCAAGTGATCTGGACCTTGGAACTGAGTTGATAAGTCTTGGCAGAGCCTGGGTCAGACTGAGATTACTCATCTCGGACGCTTTCCTTTAGCTCGGCAATGATTCTTTGCGCATCGGTCAAAGACTCAGCACTGATAGATCTTTCAATCAGTGTCTGCTGGAACGCCGGCAGCTCATCCACCACTAGATCTGTAACTTCATACTCACTGGAGAAACTAAATGGGCCCAAGGCTTCTCTGATTCCTTTATAAATCGCGACCTTGCCATCACTTTCCGCAACGTAGAACCTAGTTTGCGTGTAGTTGTAAGCGGCAAAACCCGCTCCGATGGCGACCCCAAAGATCAGTAGCCAGCCGGCAATGATCCTCACCGTTCGCCAGCGAATCTTTCGCTGCGTATCTTTCAAAATCTTCTCTAGTAGTTCTTCTGACTCGGGCGCGTAGCTGGTTGGGTCTTCCGATGGGGTTAGAAGCTCAACAAGATTCTTCGGATTCAGAAGTCTCAGGATTCTGGAACCTGATTGTTCTTCAATCACAATTTCGTTTGCTGATGAACCGACAAATCTTGCCGAGGGCTCGTAGTCAGTTTCCTCTGTATCGTCTTGAATGTCGGTTAGCACGACGGTGACGTTATCTGGGGCTCCGAACTGCAATGCCTCATCAATCAAAACATCAACTGCATCCTGAGGACTTAGATCTGAGAGCAGAGTGTTCTCAAGAAGCTCGTCAGGGACTACCCCAGAAAGACCATCCGAGCAAAGTAACCAGCGGTCACCCGGTTTCGTCTCGAGGGTGAACATATCGAGAACCGGTTCTGATTGAACATCACCTAAAACCCTCATCAGCACAGATCTTCTTGGGTGGGTGAGTGCTTCCTCTTCGGTAATTCTTCCAGTGTCCAAAAGCTTCTGAACGAAGGTGTGGTCACTGGTTATTTGGGTAACAACGCCATCTCGACACAAATAAACTCTGCTGTCTCCGATGTGGGCAATGATCGCCTGGTTCTCATGTAGCAATAGACCCGAGAAGGTGGTTCCCATTCCTGTTAGTTCAGGGTGTTCAAACACCGTGTTGTTCAACATCAGATTTGCTTCAATCACTGAGTCATGAAGTTCGGACTGTGCTTCGTCTAGTCCCTCATATTTATTGTCACTAAGGGCAATTCTTTGGCTGGAGATAGCCGACGCCATATCACCACCAGCATGACCACCCATGCCGTCGGCAACAAAAAACAGCTGATATCCGGCATAACCGCTGTCCTGGTTGCTGGAACGATGCTTTCCGATGTCACTGCCGGCTGCAGAAATTGGCCGAATGCTCATCACGGCCTCAATTCAAAGGTTGTCTTGCCCACCCGAACCGGAATATTCATTCTCAAAACCTCAGGGGTTTGAATTCGGGCCCCGTCAACATAGGTGCCATTGGTGCTGTCCAAATCCTGAATCACCCAGTCGCCTCCGATATGGACTACCTTTGCATGCTGCGATGAGGCGAACTCATCTGTGACAATCAATTCGCAGCTGGGTGCGCGACCAATAAACAGCTCTCGTTTATTCAACGGGATTTTTGATCCTGCACTTACACCCGTCACAACATAAAGATGACTTGGTCCGCCTGCCTCAATTTCCGCTTCCGCTTCAGTAATTTCTGAGGCTGAGCCTGCAGAAACCGGAGCCGCCGTTTGCTGGACCGAGCGAATAACCCTGCGGCCGTAAATATCTGCTCGAATAACACTGAGCAGACTGAAAATAAAAATCCATAGAACCGCAACGAAACCGATGCGAACAAGAAGAAGCGCTAGTTCACTCACGCATCCTCCTTCAGTTGAGGCAGATAGAAAAACCTAATCTCGGTGTTCCCGCAGGCAATGGTATCGCCGTTGACCAACGGCCCCTCTTGAAATTTTTGACCGTTTAGGAAACTGCCATTGGTGGAACCAAGATCTCTAACCCCTGCCTTCTCACCATTGAATAAAAGCTCCAGGTGGATGCGCGAAAGGGTTCGGTCGTTTATCTTTACATCCGCTTCGCTACCTCTGCCCACCCGAGTTCTGCCTTTAGGAAGAGGGAGTTTTTCATCTGCAAATTCGATAAAGGGCTGCCAATAAACATCGCTCTCTGTTTGCATAACGTTTAGCTCTAGCTCGCCAACAGAGAGGGACTCAGATTTTCCCAGAATGAATCTCAGGTCATCAATCGTTGAGTAATTCTTAGCCTTTAGGTATTCCCCAACCATCTCTGTGAGTTTTCGATCTAGATTTAGTTGGTCGCTGGAAAGAGCCTCGAAATCTTGGGGCGATACAAGGAGTTGATAGCGATGGGCAACCAACTTCTGTTCCTGGTCAAGTGAGACCTGGCTGTCCATTGAGGTTTTTATTTGGCTTGCGATTTCTATTGGGTCTAATAGAGATTTGAAGGTCGTATTGAAGGGTTTACGAACGACCTTCTCGATACTTTTCTCGAGCTTGTCTAGCAGACCCATCTCAACTCCTGATTCCTAAGCGTCCAGTCTATTGCGGAAGAGCCTTAGCTATCCATCGCTAAAGCTGGTAATCTCGTCCTGCTAATTAGCGCGAGTGGCGAAATGGTAGACGCGCTGGC
>CAJXVY010000022.1 GCA_913062665.1 uncultured Micrococcales bacterium | reverse complement strand
GTGCACAGCCCAATCATCGACAAGATTGAGGTCGTCAGCAAGGGTGATGTTCGCAGAGCCAAGCTTTATTACTTGCGCGATCTCCGTGGCAAAGCCGCCAAGATCAAAGAAAAGCGCGAGAATTAGTTCATGTCGTCTGAGCTTCGCCCCCGCAGGCGAAGCCTCTGGCGCTCGTTCAGTCGTGGCGTAAAAAGGCTTAGAAAAAACAGTTTCGTATCGCTGATACTTGATATCGCCATAATCCTTGCCACGGCACTGGTCCTATCGGTCCTTATTAAGGCATTTCTAATCCGAAGTTTCTTTATTCCTTCGGGGTCGATGCTTGAGACCTTGCAAATCAACGACCGCATTATCGTCAATGTGATGGTGCCAGAGGTTGTTTCAGTCAATCGCGGGGATGTGGTTGTTTTTAGAGACCCCGGTGGCTGGCTTGGGCCAGCACGAGCTGATGACCGGCAATGGTTTGAAGAGGTGGGCGATTTTGTCCTTGGAAGCTTTGGAATTACCGCTCCTGATAGCGATGAACATCTGGTCAAAAGAGTTATTGGCCTGCCAGGCGATACCGTTTTGTGCTGCGATGAGAACGGACTGATACAAATCAATGGCGTTTCAATCAATGAGAGCTATCTGGCAAATGGCGCAGAACCTTCGAATATGGAATTCTCGGTAACCGTTCCAAACGATTCCTATTGGGTGATGGGAGACAATCGAGGCAATAGCCAAGATTCGAGATTCCACACCGACCTGCCAGGTGGTGGGTTTGTTCATGAGGACTTCTTAGTTGGAAGGGCTTTTGTAGTTTCCTGGCCGGTCGAGAACTGGAATTGGCTTGATAATTTCAGTGAAGTGTTTGATGACGTCCCCAACCCTTGAAACTGAATTGGAGCTTGTCTCAAGTCACGGTTTAGTGGTTTGTTTGGACGAGGTTGGTCGAGGTGCGATCGCGGGTCCCGTTGTGGTTGCCGCAACTGTTTTCAGAGCAGACTCGATTCATGAAATCCCTCCTGGGCTTCGCGATTCAAAGCTGATTGCCGAATCAAAACGTGCAACCGTGGCATCATTGGCTGCAGATTGGTTAGATCACTCTGTTGGTGAAGTGTCCGCTGAAAAGATTGACGAAATTGGTATCACTTGGGCACTGAAACAAGCTGGACTCAGTGCAATCGAGAAGCTTGGAAATCCTCAAGGAGCGATTCTGCTGGATGGAAAGCATAATTGGTTGGAAATAGATGCTGCGATGACAAAAATAAAAGCGGACCAGCAATGTGCTGCGGTGAGTGCAGCTAGCATCATCGCAAAACATTACAGAGATCAGCTCATGCGTGATTTGCATCAGCTTTACCCTGAATACGCCTGGGACTCCAATAAGGGGTACGCATCAGAAGGTCATATAAGCGCCATCCGGGAGCATGGTTCAACTGAAATTCACCGAAAAACTTGGTTGAATCGAATAATCAATTCGGACCAAACGCTTTTCTAGGTTTATAGTGACGTGTAATGGACGAACAAGAATTTGAAGATTTCGATCGGGAGGCCGAACTCTCGCTTTACAGGGAGTATCGGGAAGTAATCAAAATGTTTCGCTTCGTCATCGAGACCGAGCGAAGGTTTTATCTGGCAAATGAAGTCGAGCTGAAGCGCGTTGATGCTGGGACTGATTTTTATTTTGAACTTTCAATGACTGATGTTTGGGTATGGGACACCTACCGTACCGATCGTTTTGTAAAAAACGTAAACGTGTTGACATTCAAAGATGTCAACGTTGAAGAGCTTGGAAATCAAGAGATTGAAATTCCAAAAGAGTTTGCCATCGAGGACTAGCTTTTTCACAACTTTGCAACTCTGAATGAAGTCGCAAGGCTTGTGAATCATACTTCCTCGGATGGATGATGAAGACATTCTCGCTCGAATAAAACTCTCAGCGTCACTACCAGCGAATGAGGGCAGACTCAGAAAATATCTATTTGGATGCTCAGCAACAGAATGCCTGAATTTCATTTTGAATTTCAGGCCTAATCAGCGTTGGCTTGAGCTGGCCATTGGTCGCTGCAGGGCCAGACTGGAGCACTTTGATTTCGCAAGATCGGTTCGCTCAATAGAGAAATTGGAAATCAGCGTTATCCAGCCGAGTACGATTTCCAACCTTGCTGAATTAGGCTCACAGGCACCCTGGGCAATTTATTCAATGGGCCAGATTCCCATTACAAAAATGAATGCAGTAGTTGGCACCAGGAATAGCACACCCACCGGAAGAGCAGTAACTGGGCAGGTGTTGGCAGAATTCGATTATTCATCTTGCCTGGTCTCGGGTGGTGCCAAGGGGATAGATATGCATGCCCATGAAGTCGCGAAGGAGTTATCTATTTCGCAAGTAATGGTTTTAGCTGGTGGGCTAGATAGGCCTTATCCGCAGCAGGCCGAGCGATTTATCAGGGATGGTTTTGCTGGCGCCGTTATCAGTGAAATGCCCCCATTAGTAGTCAGTGGGAAGCTAGGGTTTCTTAATCGAAATCGGCTAATTGCCGCTCTCAGTTCAAAATTGTTTCTCGTTGAAGCCCCGACCATTAGCGGGTCGATAAACACCGCTCAACATGCTCTCAGTCTGGGAAGAGATGTAATTGTATGTTTGACTGATCTGCCTGACTTCTCCCCAGGGGGTCAGTGGTTTGCCAAAAAGCAAGGGGTTCTGACTCGGATTTTTTTGCAGTCATGATTGCCCCTATCGGTGATAAATCATCGAAATTATGAATTGCATACCTAGGCTTGAGACATGCGCGAGCAAATAGTCACTTTTATCCGCACTAAACAGGCTGGAGGGCTCAGCGAAAACACGCTGAGGGCCTATGAGAGCGACCTGCGGGAATTTGAGAGCTTTGCAAAAGCTAGATCGGTGGGTTTGGGCGCTTTTGACGTCGAGCTGATCAGGGAGTGGCTATATCTTGCAAGTCAGGCTGGCGCTGAGAAATCCACCATCTCCAGAAAAACAGCGACAATTAGGTCTTTCGGCAAATTTCTATTTGAGACTGGTCAGCTTTCTCATGACCCCGCGGCCAAACTCAGAACACCGAAACAAAGTCGAACCCTTCCACAAACAGCAAACGCCGGTTTCTTGGAGGAACTGCTTGCAAAACTCAGAGATCTCGCGGAAAGCGGAGAGCATCAGCAAAAGCTAACTTGGTTGATTATCGAACTTTTGTACTCAACCGGTATGCGAGTCAGCGAGTTGGTTGGACTATCTGAAAAAGACATTGACTTCCAATCGCAGACAGTCCGAGTATTGGGAAAAGGAAATAAGCAGAGAACTCTCCCATTTGGCAAGCCGGCCCTTCAGTCTTTGAAAATTTACATTTCCTCAAAACCCTCCTCCGAAAAGCTCGTGGTGAATGAAAACGGCAAGCAGCTAACAGCTCGAGATGTCTACAGGATTGTGGCTAAGCAGCTAGAGGGAAGTGGGCAACAAATGGGACCGCACTCGCTGAGGCATTCCGCCGCGACACACCTTCTGGACAATGGTGCCGACCTGCGGTCTGTTCAAGAACTGTTGGGACACAGTTCTCTGTCCACCACTCAGATCTACACCCAAGTTTCAATCGAAAGGCTCAGAGAGGGCTACGAAAAGGCCCATCCCCGTGCCTGAGACTGGTCTTGAGGGCTCTCTTAGACCCAATACCCACAGTGGATTTCGATACTCAGGGTCTCGGAAAGAAATATGAACACAACCCTCACAGTGCTCTGAATAATCACCCTCGACACATCTAGTGCCAATTATCTGACCGGCTGAGACCAAATCGCCCTCGCTTAGTTCTGAACAAACTGGCTCGAAGCTAAATTTTCCATGTCGGGATTCAATAGTGATTAGCTCTCGAGTGAAAACCTTTCCAACAAAACTGACCTCTCCACTAATAGGTGACCTGACTTCATCAAGTTTTAGGTCAATTCCACGATGACCACCTCCATATTCGCTTAGAGGTCTCTCAAAATCAGTTTCGGGACTCAGCATCATAAGAATCAGTAGAAGCATTGGATGATGTTAGTGGTGCCGGATGCTTGCTGTTTTGGCGGCAAATATTTTGTGGAATAAAGCTGGTTTCTGGACTAGGCTTTACTCACGTCCACACGGACGAATTCGCGTGTCCCAAAAACACTCCGCCTTCTCAGTCCGCTTTGCGGTGAACGCGGTGGGGACACCAGGGATGAATCAAATTGATTTCATCATTAACTGAGAGGAGTACGGCTGTGGCCGTTGTAACTACAAGGCAGCTGCTAGATAGCGGCGTGCACTTTGGGCACCAGACAAGGCGCTGGAACCCAAAAATGAAAAAATATATCCTGACCGATCGATCAGGAATCTACATTATTGATCTTCAGCAGTCGCTGCATCACATCGATGCTGCTTATGCATACGTAAAAGACATCGTCTCTAAAGGCGGCAACATTCTTTTCGTCGGCACAAAGAAGCAGGCGCAAGAAATCATTGCTCAGCAGGCTCTGCGAGTTGGTCAGCCCTACATTAACGAGCGTTGGTTGGGTGGTCTACTGACTAACTTCAACACTGTAAACAAGCGTTTGCAGAGACTCAAAGAATTAGAAATTATGGATCTGGAAAACCCAGCATCCACTGGCTACACCAAAAAGGAGCTTCTGCTTCTTCGTCGCGAGCGTGACAAGTTGAACAGAAGCCTTGGCGGAATCAAAAACATCACCAGAACTCCAAGTGCTATCTGGGTTGTTGACACCAACAAGGAACATCTAGCTGTCACTGAGGCTAAGAAGCTGGGAATTCCGGTAATCGCAATTTTGGACACTAACTGTGATCCAGATGACGTAAAGATCGGTATTCCAGGTAACGATGACGCGATCCGTTCAATTGAATTGCTAACCAAGGTTATTGCCGATGCAGCAGCGGATGGCATGGTTGCCCGTCACTCCAGCGACGAGCAGGAAGCTGAGCCTCTGGCAGAGTGGGAGCGTGAGCTTCTGGCTCAGCAAGACGCCGAGGCAAGCGAGCAGCCAACTGCAGAAGAGTCAACACCAGCTGAGGATAAGCCAGTGGCTAAGAAGGCCCCTGCAAAGAAACCCGCAGCAAAGACTGAGCAGAAGGCCGATGCCGAAAAGCCTGCGGCTAAGAAGGCCCCTGCCAAGAAGGCTCCTGCCAAAAAATCCGCAGCAAAGACTGAGGACAAGGCCGATGCCGAAAAGCCTGCGGCTAAGAAAGCTCCTGCCAAGAAACCAGCTACCAAGGCTGCAGCAAAAACTGCCGAAAAGCCAGCAGCAAAGCCAGCAGCAAAGCCAGCAGCTAAGAAGGCCGCTGAAAAGCCTGCAGCTGAGAAGAAGGCACCGGCTAAGAAACCGGCTGCAAAAAAGACAACTAAGTCAACTGATGAGAAGAAGGAAGCTAAGTAATGGCCAACTACACGGCAGCTGATGTTAAGGCCCTGCGCGAGCGCAGCGGCGCTGGAATGATGGACTGCAAGAAGGCTCTTGAGGAGACTGATGGCGATCTAGAAAAGGCCATGGAGGCCTTGAGGCTGAAAGGTCTGAAGGGTGTAACCAAGCGTGAAGGCCGCGCCACAAGTGAGGGCTTGGTAGTCTCTCGAGTAAATGGCGGCAAAGGTCTACTAATCGAGCTTGCATGCGAGACTGACTTCGTTGCGAAGGGTGATAAGTTCATCTCACTTGCTGAGAAGGTAGCCGATGCTATCTCTGACGGCGGAGCAACCACGGTTGAGGATGCCATGAAGGCGCCAATGGGTGGATCCACCGTTGAGGAAGAAATCACCAACGAGGCTGCAATTTTGGGCGAGAAAGTTGAGCTTCGCAAAGTCGCAGCGGTTGAAGATGAGCAGATTGATGCGTACATGCACCGCACGAGCAAGGACCTGCCACCGCAGGTTGGTGTTTTGCTGGCTTTCAGCGGAGGTGACGCATCTGTTGCTCACGACGTGGCGGTTCACATTGCGGCATTCTCACCCGAGTACATGTCGCGTGAGGACGTCCCACAAGAAATCGTCGAGAAAGAGCGTTCGATTGCTGAGGAAACCGCTCGCAATGAGGGAAAGCCTGAGCAGGCGCTAGCCAAAATTGTTGAGGGTCGCGTGACAGGCTTCTTCAAGGAGAGTGTCTTGCTTGAGCAAGCATTTGCGAAGGATCCAAAGCAAAGCGTAGGACAGGTATTGGAAAACGCTGGCGTGAAAGTCAGCTCCTTTGTCAGGGTTCGCGTAGGAGCCTAAGTTTGGAAATGAAAATGGACTCGGTTTAGCCGGGTCCATTTTTGTTTTCCCCCTAAACTAATTGGGAGCCAAGGAGGATTAGGTTGACCGATAAGAGAAGAAGAGTCCTACTAAAACTCTCAGGTGAGGCCTTTGGTGGAGGTCAGGTTGGGGTAAACCCCGATGTCGTAAGTTCAATTGCCAAGGAAATTGCAGAAGGGGCGAAAAAAGCCGAGGTTGCAGTTGTTGTTGGTGGTGGGAACTTCTTCCGCGGGGCCGAACTGAGCAACCGAGGGATGGACAGGGCTCGAGCCGACTACATGGGAATGTTGGGAACAGTCATGAACGCACTGGCCTTGCAGGATTTTTTGGA
>CAJXVY010000021.1 GCA_913062665.1 uncultured Micrococcales bacterium | reverse complement strand
CGTTCATTTGTTACTAGTCTGCCCTAGATTAGAGATATGTGTGGAATCGTGGGCTACGTTGGCCCGAAATCAGCTTTAGATGTGCTACTCGGTGGGCTTCGGAGATTGGAGTATCGAGGTTACGACTCCGCCGGGGTTTCTGTAATCTCAGAGGGCGAAATACTCACTAGAAAGAAAGCTGGAAAGCTTTCGGTATTGACCGAAGAGCTAGAGTCATCACCCCTATCGGAAGCCTCAATTGGGATTGGGCATACCCGCTGGGCAACTCATGGCGCTCCAACTGATGGAAACGCTCATCCACACACAGCTGGGGACCAGCAGATTTCACTTATCCACAACGGGATCATCGAGAATTTTTCTGAAATCAAAAAGGAGCTGGAGGCTGCTGGAGTTGAGTTTGAATCAGAGACCGACACCGAAGTTGCAGCTCAATTACTTGCCTTCGAATATTCAAAAACTAATGACTTTGAAAAGAGTTTCCTAACGGTCGCCAACCGATTGCAGGGCGCTTTCACGATTCTCGCAATAAACCGCGATGACCCGGATCTGGTGCTTGCTGCAAGAAGAAACTCGCCACTGGTGATTGGAATTGGTGAGGGTGAAAACTTTCTTGGAAGCGATGTTGCAGCTTTCGTTGACCACACAAAAAAAGCAATCAGTGTCGGTCAAGACCAAATTGTGAAGCTTAGAGAAAGCGGCTTTGAGCTGATGAATTTCTCAGGGGAAGAGGTCCAGGCAGAAACCTTTGAGGTGAATTGGGATGCAAGTGCTGCCAGCAAGGGTGGCTGGGATTCTTTCATGGCGAAGGAAATAAGCGAGGAACCGCAGGCGGTGGGCGATACCCTAATGGGTCGCTTAGGAGCCGATGGCGATGTTGAGCTTAGCGAGTTTGCTGGGTTGAGCATCGATGACCTGGCGGGTATTAATCGCATAATCATAACTGCTTGCGGAACAGCTGCTTACGCGGGCGAGGTTGCCAAGTA
Source organism: uncultured Micrococcales bacterium (assembly GCA_913062665.1). Next base: position 6,192 of record CAJXVY010000021.1, on the reverse strand, counting down.
TGCCATTGAGCAGCTTGCTCGAATCCCGGTAAGTGTGGAGCTTGCTCATGAACTACGTTATCGAGATCCAGTAATTGATGAGAACACTCTGGTGGTTGCCATCAGCCAAAGCGGCGAGACCATGGACACGCTGATGGCTGTTCGGTACGCAAGTGAGCGTGGCGCCAAAGTGCTGAGTATTTGCAACACCCAAGGTGCGACATTGGCTAGAGAGAGCAATGCAACAATTTATACCCACGCTGGACCAGAGGTTGCAGTGGCTAGCACCAAAGCGTTTTCAGCCCAAATCACCGCAGGTTATCTACTAGCACTTTTCTTGGCCAAAGCACTCGGAAAAACAGACAAGGTGGCGAAGGTTGGGAAAGAGCTGTTGACTCTGCCGAGAAAGGTCAAAAAGACTCTTGAGATGATCGGTGACGTGAAGGCTTTGGCAGAGGGGCTCAAAAGCACCGAGTCTGTTTTGTTTCTGGGAAGAAACGTCGGGTTCCCGATTGCGATGGAGGGGGCCCTGAAGCTAAAAGAGCTCAGTTACATCCATGCCGAGGGGTTTGCAGCAGGGGAGCTCAAACACGGTCCAATCGCTTTGGTTGAAGCCGGACAGGTTGTAATTGTTATTGTCCCCTCTCCTACATCCGAGGAGAACCTGCATGCCAAGGTGCTGGCAAATATCCAAGAGATCAACGCCCGCGGCGCAGAGGTTATTGCAATCGCCGAAGATGGGGATGTTGAGGTTGCAGATTATGCGAAGCGCGTGTTCTATACCCCTAAGACCCTGCCGCTGCTTTCCCCGGTTCTGAGCGTTGTTCCTCTGCATATATTCTCGATGGAGCTGGCCAAGGCCAAAGGACTTGATGTTGACCAGCCTAGAAACCTTGCAAAGTCGGTGACCGTAGAGTGATGCAAGTGGGTCTCGATTTGGTGGATATTGCCAGATTCGGTTCTGCTTTGAATAAAACACCAAAGCTCAATCAAAGGCTGTTTTTTGAAAGCGAACAAAAACTAAGCCTTGAATCAAAAGCGGCAAGGTTTGCGGTCAAGGAAGCATTGAAAAAGGCTGTTGGTGAGCCAGAGAGTCTCAACTGGAGAGAAATTGAGGTCACTAAAGGTGGTAAGCCAAAAGTAATCCTGCACGGGGAGACTGCCAAGAGGCATCCAGATTTGGCAAATAGAATTGAATTCAGCATTAGCCATGATGCAGGTATAGCGGGAGCGGTTGTAATTATCAATGCGTGAGATTCGTATAAATCTAGATCGAATTCGCGAGAACTATGAGGTTCTGCGCAGGGTCGCCCGACCCGCCAAAGTAATGGCGGTGGTGAAAGCCAACGGCTATGGTCACGGAGCAATCGAGGTTGCCAAACACTTGGATTCCGATGTTGATTACCTTGGGGTGGCGGATGTTTCGGAGGCTGTTGCACTCAGGGATGTAGGTATCAAATCGCCAATCCTTGCGTGGATATCAAATTCCAAGAATGATTTTGAACTGGCCAAACAGAACGTCATTGATATCGGAGTTTCAACCTTCGAACATCTGGATTTTTTAGAGGACCTAGATGGCTTAGAGGTACACGTGAAGGTAGACACGGGTCTTGGCCGAAACGGGTTTAGCATCAATGACTTTCCGCAAGCAGTTGAGCGGCTAATAAGCCTTGGTTCAAAGCATTCGATGAAGGGTATCTTTACTCACCTTTCAAACACAAACGAGCAAGAGGATCTTGCTCAATTTGAGGTGTTTGAAACAGCTATTGAGTATGCGAGGGGCAAGGGGTTGGAGTTTGAACTTGCGCACGCTAGTGCTTCGAATGCAACTCTCAGTTATCCAAATAAGCATTTCGACATGGTTCGCTGCGGGATTGCCGTTTATGGCCTCACGCCAGATGGCAGAGATGTCTCTGGACTACCGCTTGAACCAGCTATGAGTGTTTATTCAGAGGTTGTGAACCTCAAGCGGGTTCCCGCCGGCCAAGGCGTTAGCTATGACTACCGTTACCGAACCGAGAAAGAGACAACTTTGGCACTGGTGCCATTTGGATACGGAGATGGGCTCCCCAGAGCTGCAGAGGGTTTTGAAGTCATTATCTCTGGGAAAAAATTCAAGCAGGTTGGTCGAATAGCGATGGATCAATTTGTTGTTGATGTGGGTGATAGCGATATAAAACTTGGAGATCGAGTCGAAATCATCAGTGATGCAAATCCGGTTGAGAAAATATCCAACAGGGCATCCACTATCAACTACGAGATAGTCACCCGCATAGGTCAGCGACCCAAGAGAACCTATGAGGGCGGCGGATGAGGGTTCTGCAAGAGTTAATCATTGAAAATGAACAGCAAATGCAGAACCTTGGACAGAAACTTGCCGCGTTTTTATCCAAAGGGGATTTGGTTTTACTCAACGGCCCACTTGGTGCTGGAAAAACTACTATGACCCGGGGGATTGGCAAAGGATTGCAGGCTAGCGGCACTATTCAATCACCTACATTTGTGCTGGCCAGAACTCACCAGACTCCCACTGCTCCGTTGGTTCATGTCGATGCATACAGACTGGGCTCAGCGGTTGAGCTTGATGACCTGGACATAGATTTTGAAAGGTCAATCGTTGTGGTTGAGTGGCCAAGAGACTTCACCCAGGGCCTATCGGATGATTGGTTGGAAATTGAGATTTCTCGCGACCGTGATAGCGATAGCCGGATGCTGAGAATAAAAGGGCATGGAAAGTGGCAAAAAAGGGAGCTGAACATTGATCCTGGCAATTGACACCACCTCCGGAAGCAGCGCTGCGGTTGTCAATCGCGGAGAGGTTCTAGGTTTTTCTGGTTTTGACGACCCATTTGGGCATGCCGAAAATATCGGCCAGGCAATTGAGTCAGCAATGTCAGAGGCAAAGGTTGCAGGTAAAGAGATTGAAGCAGTTGCGATAAGTCGAGGACCTGCCAGCTACACCGGACTCAGAGTTGGCATGGCTGCCGGGTTGGCATTTGCAACCGCCAGGAAAATACCCCTTCTCGGTGTTGTTTCACTTGATGCGCTTGCAAGCATCCATGGCGCGGGTATGGACAACAAAACCTGGTTGGTAACAAGTGACGCTAAGCGGGGTGAGCAGTTTGTTGGTGTTTATTCGGGTTTGGATGGTAACGGACTAGCCGAGCGGCAAGAGCAGTTGCAGGTGATCAAACCTGAGGATTTAGAAAAAAACTATGGCTCATTTCCAAGAATCAGCGAACTGTGTGATGCGAAGGTCGTTGGGATTTATGCAGAGAAAGCAGATGCTGCAGGTGTGAAGCTGGATGATTTGAGTGCGCTGTATTTGCGCTCTCCGGATGTAACCCCCTCGAGCAAGAAGCGGGTGAGCGGATGATGGATATTAGATTCGCAATCCCTGCCGACTACGACTCTTTAGTGAATCTCGAGAAAGAGATCTTTGGAGACCAAGCTTGGTCTGCGTCAGCTATGGTGGCTGACCTAGAGGCTTTGCACACTCAGTACCTGGTTGCTTTCAATGGCTCAGAGCTTGTGGGTTATGCAGGGTTATCCTCACCCGCTGGTAGCTTTCAGGCGGATATCAACACCATCGCCGTCTCTGAGCCTCACAGAGGAAGCGGTTTGGGTAGCGAGTTTATGAACAGACTGATTGAGCTGGCAACCAGAGGTGGTGCCGAGGAAATGTTTTTGGATGTCAGAGCAGATAATCTCGGCGCAATCGGGCTGTATAAGAAATATGGATTCGAGCATATTGACACTCGCAAGGGCTACTACCAGCCCGAAGGCGTCGATGCCTGGGTGATGCGAAAAACCATAGATCAACCTCTTGTTTTGGGCATAGAAACCAGTTGCGATGAGACTGGCGTGGGAATTGTCAAAGGCAACCGTCTGCTTTCAAATGCACTGAATAGCTCTATGGAGATACACGCCCGTTACGGGGGAGTTGTTCCTGAGGTTGCGGCCAGGGCGCACCTGGAGGCCCTGCAGCCAACAATTGATACCGCTTTGTATGAAGCGGGCATTCAACTGCAAGAAATTGATGCGATAGCAGTCACAAATGGTCCAGGCTTGGCCGGGGCTCTGATGGTCGGGATAGGGGCAGCCAAAGGACTGTCGGCAGCAATTGGTAAGCCTCTATACGCTGTAAACCACCTGGTAGGTCACGTGGGTGCGGATATTTTAGAGCGCGGGAGTCTGCAAACCCCGAGTATCGCGCTGTTGGTAAGTGGCGGTCACACTTCTCTACTCTTAGTAAATGACCTGCTCGACGACGTTGAGCTTCTGGGGGAGACAATTGACGATGCTGCTGGGGAGGCATTTGACAAAGTGGCAAGAATTCTCGGGCTTCCTTATCCGGGTGGACCAGAAATCGACAAAGCGGCCTTGGGTGGAAACCCCGAAGCCATACGCTTCCCAAGAGGACTTTCGCTACCAAAAGACATGGCCGAGCACAAGTATGACTTTAGTTTCAGCGGCCTAAAAACCGCCGTTGCAAGATATGTTGAAAAAGCCGAGGACAGTGGCGAGCAAATCAATACAAGCGATGTCGCGGCAAGTTTCAGAGAAGCGGTTGTGGATGTGCTTGTGACAAAAGCTTTGAAGGCGTGTGAGGAGTACGGGGTTCCAAGGCTAATCCTTGGCGGAGGCGTGACTGCCAATGCGAGGCTCAGAGAATTGGCAACGCAGAAATGCTCGCAAGCGGGGATCGAACTGAGAATACCGAGATTTTCGCTCTGTACGGATAATGGCGCAATGATTGCAAGCCTTGGCGCGCAATTAGTTATGGCTGGGCGCGAGCCGTCAGGAAACGGATTCGGAGCCGAATCAACTATGGAAGTCAGTAAAGTTCAAAGTTTATAGATTCGTTATAAACAGGGGAATGAAACGCTGTCAATTTAGATTGAACACTACAGCACTTGCTTTGGTGGCTTCGGACTCCAGCTGAGGTCATCATTTCCGCTCCACTAGGAGAGCCATCTAGTGGATAGGTTTCCCTAAGAGTGCAACTCGGGTGTCGCCCCGCTTGGTAATAATCAAGCTGGCGGCACCCTTTCCTCTTAACTTGAGTTTCTTTCTAAACTCCTCGGGGGTTATGTCTACACCTCGTTTTTTTATTTCAAGTATTCCAACATCTCTTTCTGCCAACTCCTTGGAAATGGTTTTTGGATCGAGAGCAAGCTGTTTTTCTATTTCGAAACCTTTTAGCCAGGGAGATTGAACGGGGCTATCGGAGGTTAGGTAGGCAATTTTGTTGTCAATGAGTTTCAACTCATGCTCTATTGCGAATTCACCCATCAGTCCTGAACGAATCAGCGATGCGTCCGGTTCAAAAATGTATCGACCGATCTCACTCACCTCAGGAACAGGAGAGATAAAACTTTCCGACCCGTAGACGTAGTTACCTCCGCTTGTCAAAAGTCGTGCTTGACGAATATTGTCACCTCGCAGCGTTGATGAATAAAGTGTGAGTTCGACTAGCTCACCGTCAGCTGAGATCCATTCATAATCAAATTCATCACCAAATTGTTCATAGTCATCAGCGGGGCTTAGCTTGATAGCGGTCGGCTTAGACTTCGCGACTTCCATTAGCCACGAAACAGGGGGTGTGTAATCAAAAACAGACAGGCGGTTGCGACTTTCCCCGGGCCCAAGTCTTCTTCTTGCGGGATCAGAGAAGACAGCATCGTATTTGTCGAGGCTTATCTCTTGAGCATCATTTTGAATAACTTCTACGCCCAGTCCAGCTAGGTTGTAATGAGCAAATGCAGCGGTTACCTCATCAATTTCCACTCCGGTAACCTTCAGCCCGAGACCCGCCATAGCCATTGAATCCCCACCGATTCCACATCCCAGATCGACGACATTTTCTATCCCTGATTGCAGAAACCTGTTTGCTCTGTGTGCTGAGACCGATAGTCTGCTGGCCTGCTCTAGTCCGTCTCTCGTGAAAAGCATCCGCTCAGCAAATGGTCCGAATTTCTTTTTGGCCTTTGCCCTCAGTTTTGCCTGGGTTATCGCAGCACTGACAAGTTCCGGCGCATGCAGTTTGCGAAGTTTTTTGCTGAGTTCAAATTCATCGCCTAACTCGGGTTCTGAAATGGTCGAAACCAGTTGCAAAGCTTCGGCGCTAAGCATGATTTCAGCAGCGGATTTATCCATTAGCTAAAACTACCAACAACAACACTTGGCACTCACCTTGACTGAGTGCTAAAA
>CAJXVY010000020.1 GCA_913062665.1 uncultured Micrococcales bacterium | reverse complement strand
AGCTACCTAAGTGACCTCACTGGTCAAGAGATTTACCTGAAGTGTGAAAATCTGCAGCGCACCGGTGCCTATAAAGTCCGCGGCGCTATGAACCGACTGAGCAAGCTCACCGAACCTGAGCGCAAGCGCGGAGTAGTTGCCGCGAGTGCTGGGAACCACGCTCAGGGGGTGGCGCTGGCGGCCAAGCGGCTTGGCATTAAGGCCACAATATTTATGCCCATCGGAGCCTCCATCCCCAAGCACGAGGCAACTTTGAACTACGGTGCTGATGTGGTGCTCACGGGAAGTATTTTTGATGAAACCCTGGCAGCGGCACTCAGGTTCACCCAGGAATCGAAAGCCGTTTTTATCCCTCCATTTGATGATCTTGACATCATCACTGGCCAGGGAACTGTTGCAATGGAGATTAGTGAGCAGTATCAAGAATTTGAAAACGTAATTGCCTGCGTTGGTGGTGGTGGACTAATCGCCGGTGTTGCAAGTGCAACCAAGCAGATTGCTAAATCCCGGAACAGAGAAGTGAAAGTCTTTGGTGTGCAGGCAGAGATGGCTGCCGCATATCCCGAGAGCCTCAAGCAAGGTAAGCCGGTAGAGGTAAAGGTAAGACCAACAATCGCTGATGGAATCGCTGTTGCCAAACCCGGAGAAATTCCTTTTGAGATCATCAAAGACAACGTGGATGAGATTGTCACCGTCACCGAAGATGAAATAGCGCAGGCGATGGTAATGCTTCTTGAGAGGGCAAAGCAGGTGGTTGAACCTGGCGGAGCAGTCGGAGTTGCGGCACTGATGGCGGGAAAGATTAAGCCAACCGGTCCAACAGTTGTCACCCTCAGCGGTGGCAACATCGACCCACTTTTGTTGCAGAGAGTAATCAGGCACGGTCTTGCTGCTTCTGACCGCTACACCAACGTCTCAGTTATGCTTCCTGATCGACCCGGTCAGCTGGTTAGAACCGCTGAGGCAGTTGCCGACGCCGGAGCAAACGTGGTTGAGGTGTTGCACACCAGACACGGAAACGGACTGCAGATTAGCGAGGTTGAGCTAAATCTAAGTGTTGAGACTCGAAATCGGGCACACCGAGACAGCCTGATTGAGTCTCTGAAAAAAGCTGGCTTGAACCCAAGCCTGCATGATGACTAAATCTTTAGGCTTTCAACACCAGTAATTTTCACCGTGATCTTTTTGCCATTCGGTGAGTCATACTGAACCTCGTCTCCAATTTTCTTGCCCATTACGGCATTACCGATTGGGCTGTCAGTGCTGTAGACATCAAGCTCACTGCCGGTTCCCTCCAAGATTTCGTGCGATCCAAGGAGGAATTTGGTTGCATTTCCATTTAGTTCGCAGGAAACAACAACTCCCTGCTCGACGACTCCGTGAGATTCGGGTGCCTCGCCAACTTCGGAGTTTGCAAGCATTTCCTCTAGTCGGTTGATTCTGGCCTCAATGCGGCCCTGCTCTTCCTTGGCCGCCTGGTAGCCACCGTTCTCACTAAGGTCTCCCTCTTCGCGAGCTTCCTGGATTTTTTTGGCAATTTCAGAGCGCTTATTGGTGATTAGGTCCGCCAGCTCATCCTTGAGTCGGTCGTATGCCTCTTGAGATAGCCAAGTTGTCTGTGGCTTATTCATTCGCACTCCTAGTTCTGGGTAATAAAAAAACTCGCTTAGCGAGCAAAGAAACAGTTTATCTGATTTCGCAGCCGTGGACTAGTGCTGTTACAGCTCTCTCAGTGGTGTTGATAGTTGTTGTAATTCGAGCGGTTGACTGCTCCACTGGAACTGCCACCTCTTTCCAGCCAACGATTCCATACTGCTGATTCAATGCTTGCACATTACAAACAACATAATCCCCAGCGTCTTTAGTGACGTCGAATGTGACTTCTGTGTGCCATTGGTCTTTCACTGAAAAGCCAACATCTGTGTGTGTAAGTCGCTCCTGGCTAAAAGCCACCCATGCGGCAAAACTTACTATTGCGATCAGTCCCGTGATAGCCAAAATCCAGACGGTTTTCCGGCTCGTCGGTTGCTGGCCATAGCGAGATTTGATCAGTTCGGAGTTAGTCACCATATAAAACTACCAATTAGATGAAATACTAAAGCTATGGATTTGCTGATTATTACCTCGCAGGGCATAGATGCCGCAGAAGCTTTCAATTCACCTGGACTTATTGGGTTTTTGGCAACTTTTGGTGTCGCATCTTTGGCAACTCTGCTGTTTTTCGATATGAATCGCAGAATCAGAAAGTCCAAGTATAGAAATGAGATTAGACAGCGTTTGGCTGAAGAGGAGCTAGACGGATTTGATCCAAACGCTAAGCCGGACAGGCCAGAGCCCCCCGCTCCTCCAACTAGGAATTAGCGCCGATCGAACCTGGAATCGGGTCAACCACCACAAGCAAAGCGCCCACCCACTGGCTAATGAAGGCCACCACAGTGAGCGCGTGAAAGATTTCATGAAAACCAAAGTGGTTTGGGATTGGGTTAGGCCTTTTCATTCCATAGATAACAGCACCTACTGTGTAGGAGACCCCTCCAAAGGCTATTAGGGTCATCATTATCCAATTGGCATTCCATAAATCAACGATGTAGATAACCGCCGCCCATCCCATCAGCACATAAATTGGCACATACAGCCATCGTGGAGCTGAAACCCAGATCAGCCTGAAACCAATGCCAACTATTGCAATCGACCAAACCAGGAGTAAGAGAAACCATCCTTTGTCGCTCGGCAGGGCGGCGACTGTCAGTGGAGTGTAGGTGCCTGCAATCAATAGAAATATGTTGGCGTGATCAATTCTTTTCAGTACTCGCTTCGTTGTTGGACCCCATCGAAAGCGGTGATAAAGAGCCGACCCACCAAACAAAAGAAAGGACCCTGCAAGATACACCGCTGAGGCGACCTTGGTTTGCCAGCCGTCACTGAATACAATCAGCAGGATTCCAGCCGCTACGACGAATGGCAATACTCCCGTGTGAATCCAGCCTCTCCAGCTGGGGCGGAAATCGTCCTCATGGACACTACCCTTTAGTTCCCCCAGTGGGACGTGCAGCGGGTCAGGTTTAGATCTCCTATTAGTCCCCGCTTTTGCCATGAAATTAACCATAACCCAACAGGGAGAGTAACCTTGGAATGTGCTCAATATCGTCTACCGCTGGTATGAGTCTTCTTTGGAGAGAAGCCTCAAGCAAAGGGATCTTCCCAGACACGTTGGAGTGTTAGTTGATGGAAATCGTCGCTGGGCATCTCGGCAGGGTGAGGGAAGCGATTTCGGACATTCAGCCGGAGCCAAGAAAATTATTGATTTCCTTGGCTGGTGCAGTGATGTGGGAATTCAACACACGACGCTGTATTTGCTCAGCACTGACAATCTAAAGGGTCGCGACAAAAAAGAACTGGATGACTTAATTGAGATCATCACCGCCCTCAGCGAGAACCTTGCAGACCTCGGTCGTTGGGATCTCAAGGTGGTTGGGGATTACGAGGCGTTGCCTGAGGAGCATGCAAAAAGATTAAAAGCCGTAGAGAAAAAAACTGATGACATCAGTCCCTTCAGGGTGAACCTGGCAGTTGCCTACGGAGGTCGCCACGAGATATCTCAGGCTGTCAGAAAAATTCTCCTCGAGCACTCCTCAACTGGCGCTACCCCCGAGGAGATAGCAAAGCTTCTTACCCCGGAGACCATTGCTGAGAACCTATACACCTCCGGGCAGCCAGATCCGGATCTTTTGATTAGAACCAGCGGTGAGCAGAGGCTCAGCGGTTTTATGCTTTGGCAGAGTGCGAACAGCGAGTTCTATTTCACCGAAGCGCTCTGGCCTGATTTCCGAAAAGTTGACTTTTTGCGAGCCCTGAGAGATTTTCAGAATCGCCATCGGCGCTACGGTTCATAAATACTTTGTTAACGATTTTCTAGCCCGCGTGTCTTAGTTCAAAAACCTTCAACTAAGGGTTTAGTGTCAAACCACGAACGCGCGAAGGAGCTAAATTGCCCAAAAGCCCACAATCCGCCAAGGCCACAGCCAGTAAAGCCAAGCTTGCGGAGGGGGTGAGCGCCGACACTAAAGTTCGAACTTTTATTCTTGACACCTCAGTGCTTCTGAGTGACCCGAGAGCTCTATTCAGATTCGCTGAACACGAAGTCGTGATTCCAATAGTTGTCATCAATGAGTTGGAAAAGAAAAGACATGACCTAGAAATAGGTTTCTTTGCAAGAAAGGCTCTTCGCTATTTAGATGAGCTCCGGGAGAAACACGAGCGACTTGACTTCCCAATGAGCATTGGTGAAAACGGTGTTTTGAGAGTAGAGCTGAACCACATAGATCAAAGTGTGCTCCCTGCAGGTTTCCAGCTTGGTGACAACGATTCAAGAATTTTGGCGGTAGCAGCAAACCTCAAAAACGAAGGGTTTGACGTAACTGTCATCAGTAAAGACCTACCCATGCGTGTAAAGGCTAGTGCTTTGGGCATGAAGGCCGAGGAGTATCTTGCCGAACAGGCAAGAGCCGAAGAGTGGTCAGGTATCGAGGAGCTTGACCTCAGCGGAGATGAGATGGCCGCTCTCTATGGTGAGGAAGAGGTGGACAATCCTCTGGTGGCGGATATGCCAATCAATACCGGTCTGGTAATTCACTCAGAGCGCGGAAGTGCTTTGGGACGGGTCACCAGCAGTAAGAGCGTAAAGCTCGTCAGAGGCGACCGTGAGGTCTTTGGTGTGCATGGTAGAAGCGCCGAACAAAGATTGGCAGTTGATTCCTTGCTGGACCCGGAGATTGGAATTGTCTCCCTTGGTGGAAGGGCAGGAACCGGTAAGAGTGCCCTGGCGCTGTGTGCAGGATTGGAAACTGTTTTGGAGAGGCGCCAGCACAAGAGAATTATGGTTTTCCGCCCGCTGTATGCGGTTGGCGGACAGGAGCTCGGATATCTTCCGGGAACCGAAGGGGAGAAGATGAACCCCTGGGCTCAGGCTGTTCATGACACCCTGGGAGCTTTGGTATCAAAAGAGGTAATCGATGAGGTGGTAGACCGCGGAATTTTGGAGGTCTTGCCACTTACTCACATCCGAGGTCGTTCTCTGCATGACACCTTTGTGATTGTCGATGAGGCGCAATCACTTGAGCGCAACGTTTTGCTGACCATGCTCAGCCGAATTGGTCAAAATTCAAAAGTGGTGCTAACCCATGATGTTGCCCAAAGAGACAACCTGCGGGTAGGCAGGCACGATGGAGTCGCTTCTGTTGTTGAAACCTTGAAAGGCCAGGAGATCTTCAGCCACGTGACATTGACCAGATCTGAAAGAAGCCAAATTGCAGCTCTGGTTACCGAGCTATTGGATTACTAGCCTGGGGATAACTGACTAAAGGATTTTTTCCAAAGGCCTAGATTCGCTCTGTGAATTCAGAGCTACTGATCCTTGCCATCCCTTTCGGCTATCTAGTCGCGGTTGCCCCGATGCTTGCAATAATCGATATCCGTTCCCACCGACTTCCAAATTCACTCACCCTCCCAGGGATAGTCATATCCTTGATAAGCGTTGTGGGAGTTTCGATACTAGAAAACAAATGGCTGCAGCTGGTTGTCACCATTGGCGTATCGGTTTTGATATTGATTATTGGTTACCCGCTTGCCAGAGCTGAGCTTCTCGGGATGGGAGATATCAAACTGTTAATCGCTTTTGCGCTGCCACTGGCATTTATTTCCCCTCTAGCGTTGCTTATCGGGGTCTTAGTAAGTCTGGCTTTGGCGAATCTGGTATTGCTGCCGAAGATGATACTTCGCAGGCTGAGCACTCAAACCACAATTCCAATGGGGCCTTATCTACTGTTAGGGCTTATTGGGATTTTCGGTTTTGAATTATCTGGGCTTATGCCTGTGGGGGTCTGGTCATAGGCAGAACATCTAGTAATTCATCAAGCTGATTCTCCGTGATCTCTCCTGAATCAACCAGCCCAAGGTCGATTACCGCCTCTCTGACGGTTATTCCCTGCTCAACCGAGTGTTTGGCTACCTTGGCTGCTTTTTCATAGCCAATAACCCTATTCAAAGGCGTGACAATGCTTGGTGAAGATTCGGCCAGCGCCCTGGCTCTTTCAACATTCGCCTCTAGCCCCTCAATGGTCTTATCGGCAAGCACTCTGCATGAGTTGGATAGCAATCTAATTGATTCCAAAACTGCACTTCCCATAACCGGAATTGCCACATTCAGTTCAAATGATCCACTTGCCCCGGCCCAGCTGACGGTTGAGTCGTTTCCAACTACCCTTGCACAAACCATCAGCACCGCCTCCGGTATCACTGGGTTTACCTTCCCGGGCATAATCGAAGAGCCTGGTTGCAGATCAGGAATTCTGATTTCAGCTAAGCCAGTGTTGGGTCCAGATCCCATCCAGCGCAGATCGTTGTTGATTTTTGTCAGGCTTACCGCGATGGTTTTCATCTGGCCGCTGACCTCCACCAGTGAATCTCTCGCCCCCTGCGCCTCGAAGTGATCGCGTGCCTCAGTAATTGGAAGCCCAGTTTCTTTGGCAATCTGGCTAATTACTAATTGTGGGAAACCAGCCGGAGTGTTGATTCCTGTCCCGGTTGCTGTGCCCCCCTGAGGCAACTCGCCAACTCTTGAAAGCGATGATTCGATTCTTTCGATTCCGTAGCGAATCTGGGCGGCGTAACCTGCAAATTCCTGACCAAGGGTTACCGGCGTTGCATCCATTAGGTGGGTGCGCCCAGATTTCACCGTGTCTTTCCAGAGCTCAGCTTTGGCTTCTAATTTGCTCGCCAGGTAATCAAGAGCTGGAACGAGGTCTCTGATCAATGATTCGGTAACTGCGATGTGGACCGAGGATGGGAAAACATCATTTGAGCTTTGGGATGCATTGACATGGTCGTTTGGGTGAACGTCTGAGCCCAACTTGGCGGTTGCCAGAGTTGCAAGCACCTCGTTCATGTTCATATTCGACGAGGTTCCGCTACCGGTTTGGTAGGTGTCAACAGGGAAGTGGTCTAAGTGGTTTCCAGTAATTACCTCATCGGCGGCATCTGCGATGGCTTTTCCTATTTCTTCGTCTAAAACCCCCAGCTCAACATTGGCAAGCGCTGCTGCTTTTTTGATTCTTGCCAGGGCAATGATGTGTGAATCTTCAAGGCCTTTGCCGCTTATCGGAAAATTCTCTACCGCCCTTTGGGTTTGAGCCCTGTACAGGGCATCTTTTGGTACTTTGACCTCGCCCATGGTGTCGTGTTCAATGCGGTATTCCATTTATCCTCCAGCTAATCC
>CAJXVY010000019.1 GCA_913062665.1 uncultured Micrococcales bacterium | reverse complement strand
ATTTTGCCCGGCTCCAGGCTTGCAGGTGTTTTCGGAACATTCAATGGAATCTGAGCATCCTGGTTATCAAGGTTGATTGTGCCCGGTGCGGTGTTGGTCTTCAGCGCCATGATTGTGAAGACTGCTTCAATTGCGCCAGCTCCGCCCAGAAGGTGACCGGTGGAGGCCTTTGTTGCGCTGACCACGAGGTTTTCTGTGTGTTTGCCAAAGACTTTATTCAAGGCAGTGTATTCAGCGATGTCGCCCACGGGAGTTGAGGTGGCGTGTGCATTCACGTGCTGCACTTCTTCAACACCCGCCCCAGCCTCGGCTAAAGCTGCAAGCATAGCCCTTGAGGCTCCTTCGCCATCTGGATCAGGTGCGGTTATGTGGTAGGCGTCACTTGTGACACTGGCACCAATGATCTCTGCGTAAATGTTTGCACCTCGGGCCACTGCACTGTCATAGTCCTCTAAAACGAGTGCGGCAGCACCTTCGCCCATGACAAAACCGTCTCGATCGGTGTCATATGGCCGGGATGCCTTTGAAGGGTCATCATTTCGTTTGCTCAGTGCCTGCATTGCCGCAAATGAGGCTATTGGGAGAGGGTGTATCGCCGCCTCTGCTCCGCCCGCAATGGCAATATCTACCACTCCAGATTTGACCCTGTGGAAAGCGTTGGCAATCGATTCATTGCCACTGGCACATGCGCTGACAGCGGTGTGTACCCCAGCTTTAGCCCCAAAATGCATACCTACGGCTGCTGCTGGGCCATTGGGCATAAGCATCGGAACGGTCATTGGCATCACCCTGCGAGGACCGCGTTCCTTTAGAGTTTCAAATGCGTCCAGCAGGGTCCATACGCCGCCAATTCCGGTTGCAAAGTCAACACTCATGCGCAACGGATCAAATTCAGGCTCTCCAGCGTCTGCAAAGGCCTCTCTCGCGCTTATAAGCGCAAACTGGCTAGATGGGTCAAGCCTTTTTGCCTCTTGCGGAGTGAGTACCTCATTTGCCGGGATTTTCGCGCTGCCGGCAAAAGTCACTGGAAGTTGATAGCGTTCAACCCACTCATGCTGCAGGGTGGCAATGCCTGACTCTCCAGCCAGCAAGGCGCTCCAACTGTCGGCCGCATTTCCACCCAAAGGGGTGGTGGCGCCGATTCCGGTGACAACTACTCTTCGCAAATTACCCTTGCGCTCCAACAATGAAGTCAACTGCGTCCTTCACGGTGACTAGGTTTGTCACTTCCTCGTCGGGAATCTTTACATCAAACTTGTCTTCGGCATTGACGACAATGGTCATCATTGAAATTGAGTCAATGTCTAAATCGTCCGTGAATGATTTCTCTGGCTGGACAAGATCTGTTGCAATTCCAGTTTCCTCGTTCACCAGTTCCGCCAGTCCTGCCAGAACTTCAGCTTCATTATGAGCCATTGTTTTCTCCTTTGAGTTGTTCGGTTTATTTTAGGGGAGCACCACTACTTGAGCGGCGTAGGCAAGCCCAGCTCCAAATCCTATTTGTAACGCAAATCCTCCCGAACTAACTTGCTTCTCTTGCAGAATTCGATGCATCGCAAGCGGGATAGAAGCAGCCGATGTGTTACCAGTGGTTTCAATATCCCTGGCAACGACCACAGAGTCCGGAAGTTCTAACTGTTTTGCAAACTCGTCAATGATTCGCATGTTTGCCTGGTGAGTTACCAGGGCCGAGAGGTCGTTGACTGAGATTCCTGCTGTGTCTAGGGCCTCTTTGGCAGCCTTTACCATTTCCCAGACTGCCCAGCGAAAAACTGTTCTTCCCTCTTGAACCAAGGTCGGCCAAGGCCCACCATTTTTGAATTCAAGGATCGAACCGGTCATTCCGACCTTGTCCCATTTTGTTCCGTCACTGCCCCAGACGCTTTGGCTGATGCCGGGCGTCTCGCTCGGCCCCACAATTGCAGCTCCGGCCCCGTCTCCCAACAGGAAGCTTATGGTCCTGTCAGCGGGGTCAATGAAATCTGAGAGTCTTTCTGCACCAATCACTAACGCATATTCGCTCAATCCAGAGCGAATCATGGAGTCAGCCTGAGCAATTCCGTAGCAGTAGCCTGCGCAGGCGGCACTGATGTCATATGCGGCAGCATTTGGAATTCCAAGTTCTGCAGCTATCAATGTTGCGGCCGAGGGGGTTGCATACGGAAATGAGATGGTGGATACAATCACCAAATCAATTTGCTCCGGTTTGGTGCCGGCTTTTTTTATTGCCTCTTTTCCCGCATCAACAGCCATAGAGGCAAGTGTTTGATCATCGTTTGCTCTGGCTCGGGTAATAACCCCGGTGCGTTGCCTTATCCATTCATCGCTTGAATCAATAGGCCCAGCAATCTCATCATTGCTCACGGCAAGGTTGCCCCTCGATGCTCCCAAGGAATATATCTTGGAATATCTCTGTGTTTCCGCCACATGCAACTCAGTCATTGGTGCCCAAGTCTATAGAGTCATCAGGGCTTTTCAGAGAATATATATCTGCATTCTCAATGGTCTTTTTCAGCAAGTTGCTTAGCACCCCACTTGGGACAGCCTCGACCACCACAGATGACCCACTAATTGTCTGCATGCATTTATCCCAGCGAACCGGAGAGCTAACTTGGGTTAGCAGCGTTTCCAAAAATGCGGGACCGGAGGAGACTGGTTGACCGTCTTTGTTCGACAGCAGCGTCACATTTGGATCTTTAGCCTGAACCTGCTCAAATTCTTTTTTCAGCGAAGCTTTGGCCTGTTCCATAAAAGCCGTATGGAAGGCTCCCGAGACGGATAAGGGGATAATTCTGAAGCCGGCTGGGGGATTATCTGAGAGAAGCTGCAGATCCGCCTTCAGGCCAGCAACTACATACTGATTAGCCCCGTTGTAATTGGCTATGACAAGGTCTCCTAGTTTTTGTTCAAGCTGATCAACATCAGCACCGATTGCGGCTGCCATGCCTGTCTCTGTATTAGAGGCAGCTTCTTGCATAGCTTTCGCGCGCAGGCTAACAAGTTCAAGCGCATCTCGATCTGTTATGACTCCAGCGATTGCAGCCGCAGCGAATTCACCAACGCTATGACCCGCAATCCCGTCGAATCTTGCCAATTGGCTAGACTCAAAAACTGTCCTGACGCTTGCAATGCTCGCCGAAACAATCAACGGCTGAGTAACAACGGTCTGAGCGATTTCTTCGGCAGTTGCTTCGGTTCCCAGATGCACGAGATCAAGTCCAGTTATCTCAGAATGTTCCTCGATGGTTGCCTTGAATTTTTCATTAGCAATCCAGCTTGAGAGAAATCCGGGTTTTTGGCTTCCCTGTCCAGGGAATATCAAATATCGCATGGGCTTCAGGATAGACCTTGATTGGAGCCTTGCGTTTGAACACGGCCAAGAGCTAGCGCAATTCTCAGTGTGAACTGACCTTTTGACTGAAGAGGGTCTAAACCCAGCTCCTTTTCAATGCCGGCGAGTCGGTAACGAACTGTGTTTGGGTGGATTATCAGCTCGTTGGACGTTTTCTCTATTGACCCGTTTTGCTCGAGGAATACTTCCAGTGTCTCTAAAAGCTGGGGGTAATCATTCTGAAGCCTTTGGTAAACCTCCCGAATTAGTGCTCTCTGGGCCTCTGCCTCTCCGATGACAGCCCGTTCGGCCAAATACTCTCGACTGCGGACTGCCCTGCGACCCAAATTTTGACCACGAATTACCTTCATTGCGCCAAAAGCTGCTCTTGCGCTTCGACGTGCAAGGTTTATGCTTTCCACTCTTGGTCCCATAACAACTGGACCCGGTTTTGAGACAAGTGCAAAGTCCTGAGCTAGATCAAACAGATTTTCTCCCGAGGACTGAGCGGAATCGCGGAAACCAACGA
The DNA here is from genome assembly GCA_913062665.1 of uncultured Micrococcales bacterium. The sequence continues at coordinate 3,426 of CAJXVY010000019.1, read as the reverse complement.
GAAGTATCAGGTGACTTCCCTGTCTACCAATCAAGACATCGGCAGATTTGAGCCTGGCAAGTTTTCGATACTGATCGAAATCAACCTCACCCTGCACTATCCCGACCATCACAGCAATCGCTCCTTGACCGCGCCAACCAAGTGCACTGGCACGACTTGCAACCTCTGCGTCACTCTCTCCGCTGATCACAGCATCGATGATCAAAGCTTCCAGTCGGTCATCCCAAATACTTCTTGATCTGCTTGCGCGGGCGTAGATGTCAGCGGCAGCAAAACTGGTCTCTTTGGCAAATGCATCAATCAGCTCTTGATAATCCTTTCCAAGATGCTGTTCCAGTGTGCTGGAAATAACCCTGGTTACCTGCAGCGTCTCCTGAAGTGAAACTGAGCGAAGTAATTCACGGGGAGCTGATTCAAATGCTTGGGATGCCAAAAGAGTTGAATCCGCCTGATTATCTAGCAGCTGTCCGAAATAGCTGAGTCCGTTTTTTACAACAGTCATCACCGAGCTCCGCCTAGTTTCAGGCATTTCCAGAAACCAACCCAGCTCGTTGGCTAGGCGCTTTTCAACCGAGGCGGCCAGCGCCTCGGGAACGAATTGCGGATTAGGCGTCGCCACCAGCACTTCCACTCGTTCCGGCCCGCACATCGTCGAGCCTAAATTCTCGCATCAACTCAACGGACAGGCCTTTTTGAATTTTTCCTTGCGCTTCAAGTTGTTGTAAAACCCTGGCGGCGATTGATGGACCATCAATCTTGAAGTATCTCCTGGCAGCAGGTCTGGTGTCACTAAACCCAAAACCGTCTGCTCCCAAAGTCGCATAGTCCCCCGGAATCCATTGCCTGACCATGTCTGGAACAGCGTGCATGAAATCACTCACGCCAACAAAGGGTCCCTCTGCGGTGGATAGTTTTTCCGTAAGATAAGGGACCTTGAATGGTTCCTCTGGACTTAGGAAGTTGTGTTCATCTGCATCTAGGCCATCTTTTCTTAGCTCTCCCCAGCTAGTGACAGACCATACATCCGCACTAACTCCATACGACGAGAGAATCTGTTGGGCCTCTAAAGCCCATGGGACACTTACTCCACTTGCCAATACCTGAGCCTTTATGCCTTCGCCGCCAGTACTGATTTTGTGAATTCCACGAATGATGCCTTCGATATCCACCTGATTTGGTTCAGCAGGTTGCAACATCGGCTCGTTATAAACGGTCAGGTAATACATAACATTGGGGTCCTCGTGTGCACCGCCATACATCCGCTCGATGCCTGATTTTACGATGTGCGATATCTCATAACCATATGCAGGGTCGTAGGCGACAACCGCCGGATTGGTGCTTGCAAGAACCAATGAGTGTCCATCCGCGTGCTGCAGACCCTCTCCGGTCAAGGTGGTTCGTCCGGCGGTTGCTCCAATCAGGAACCCTCTTGCCATTTGATCTCCAGCGGCCCATAAAGCATCGGCCGTTCGTTGAAAACCAAACATTGAATAGAAGACATAAATTGGGATCATCGGCTGACCGTGGGTGGAATAGCTAGTTCCCGCAGCAGTAAATGCAGCAACTGATCCGGCCTCATTGATTCCCGGGTGAAGTATTTGCCCGCTTTCAGATTCTTTGTAGCTGAGCAAGAGCTCGCGGTCCACCGAGAGGTACTTCTGACCAAATGGGTTGTAGATTTTGGCGGTTGGGAAAAAGGCATCCATTCCAAATGTGCGCGCCTCGTCGGGAATGATTGGAACAATCCTTGGCCCGGTGCCATTTGCCTTCAAAAGGTCTTTCAGCATCCTGACAAAAGCCATTGTTGTAGCAACCTCTTGATTGCCGCTTCCCTTTTTGGGGGTTTCGTAAGCTTTGTCATCAGGAAGATCAAATTGGACGTACCTGCTCCTGCGCTCAGGCAAGAAGCCCCCAAGTTGGCGCCGCCTTTCAAGCATGTATTGAATCTCTTCGCTCTGCTCGCCGGGGTTGTAGTAGGGGGGCAGGTAGGGGTCTGCCTCCAGTTGCGCATCGGTTATCGGGATACGCATCTCATCTCTGAAATCCTTGAGGTTTTCAAGGGTGAGTTTTTTCATCTGGTGGGTAGCGTTGCGAGCTTCGAAGCTCTTACCGAGTCCATAGCCCTTCACTGTTTTCACAATTATGACCGTTGGTTGGCCCTTATGCTCAACTGCAGCCTTATAAGCGGCATAGATTTTCTTGTAATCGTGACCACCACGCTTAAGTCCCCAGATTTGGTCATCTGTCAATGTTTCAACTAAAGCTCGGGTTCGATGATCGCGTCCGAAGAAATTTTCACGAATGAAGCCACCGCTCTCAGCCTTGTAGGTCTGATAGTCACCATCCGGTGTTTTATTCATGAGGTCTACAAGCGCGCCATCATGATCTTTCGCGAGCAGGCTATCCCACTCTCTTCCCCAAATAACCTTGATTACATTCCATCCAGCTCCTCGGAAAAAGCTCTCCAATTCCTGGATGATTTTTCCGTTACCGCGGACCGGACCATCAAGTCTTTGAAGGTTGGCGTTGATGACGAAATTCAAATTGTCTAGACCCTCGTTGGCTGCAATTTGTAGTGCTCCTCGGGATTCAACCTCATCCATCTCACCATCCCCAAGGAATGCCCAAACCTGCTGGTCGGAGGGGTCCTTGAAACCGCGGTTTTCGAGGTATCTATTGAATTGGGCCTGGTAGATGGCATTAATTGGACCCAGTCCCATAGAAACCGTCGGGAATTGCCAGAAATCTGGCAAAAGCCTCGGATGCGGGTAGGAGGGCAACCCTCCTGGAAGGTGAGACTTTTCCTGACGGAATCCATCTAGACGATCTGCTGAGAGTCTTCCCTCAAGAAATGCCCTTGCATATGGGCCGGGGGATGCGTGGCCCTGAACGAAGATTTGGTCTCCGCCAGATGGGTGGTCTTGACCCCGGAAGAAGTGATTGAAGCCGACTTCATATAGCGATGCTGAAGATGCAAAGGTGGAAATGTGACCACCGACGGCAATGTCTGGTCTTTGTGCCCTGTGGACTAAAACTGCTGAGTTCCAACGCATCCAGGCCCTGTAAGTTCGCTCAATCTGCTCATCACCAGGAAAATCTGGTTCGTCCTCTGGTGAGATGGTATTGATGTAATCGGTGGTCGGGACCAGCGGGACGTTTAGTTGCAATTCGTGGGAGCGTCGCAACATATGTTGCATTATTTCTCTTGCTCGACCCCGGCCCTTGTGCTCACTCAGAGCTTCAAGGGACTCAAGCCACTCAGAAGTTTCACTTGGGTCTTTATCTGGTGTAGGAACAGCAAAGGCGTCCTGGTTGTTGAACGACATAGCCCTCGGCTTTCAATCTCTTTTGGAGTAAGTTCGTAGAAAGACTACCCGCAAGTGAACCTAGACTGCCAATTACATAGAAAGGTTTCTAATGACTGTT
>CAJXVY010000018.1 GCA_913062665.1 uncultured Micrococcales bacterium | reverse complement strand
GAGGGAGCCGGCAAGGGTTGGATTAGCACTTTTGCCCCAAAGGGACTATTTCCAAACTTAGACATAAAGTACATTGGGCCGATTGATGGCCACGATTTAGATGCCATGGAGACTGCTTTGAAGCAGGCTAAGCACTACAACGCACCTGTGATTGTCCATGCGATTACCCAGAAGGGAAAGGGTTACGACCCTGCGGTGACCGACGAAGCAGACCAATTTCATGCTGTGGGTCAGATAAACCCTGAGACAGGCTTGCCTGTCAAAAAGAGCAACGGGGTTAGCTGGACATCAGTCTTTAGAGACGAAGTAACCGAAATTGCTGCAGAGAATGAAAGAATCGTCGGAATCACAGCCGCTATGAAGATTCCAGTCGGTCTGGATAAATTTGCTGAACGCTTCCCTGACAGGGTATTTGACGTGGGAATTGCCGAGCAGCATGCAACCACCAGCGCGGCGGGAATGGCCTACGGCGGACTGCACCCTGTTGTGGCAATATATTCGACTTTCGTAAACAGAGCCTTTGATCAATTACTTATGGATGTAGCTCTTCACAAGGCGGGCGTTACTTTTGTCTTAGACCGAAGTGGCGTTACTGGCCCCGACGGCGCTAGTCATCACGGAATGTGGGATTTGGCTCTTTTGCAGGTGGTTCCAAATATTGCAATTGCGGCACCAAGAGATGTTGAGAGTCTGCGTGAACTACTTCGAGAGGCAGTCGCAATAGAGGATGGCCCAACTGTTATTCGCTTCCCCAAAGGCTCTGCCATAGAGAGCATTCCCAGTCTGGATAGGACCAAGGATGGTGTGGACATTTTGGCAAGGTCTTCCGCCAAGGATGTTTTGATTGTCGCCGTTGGCTCCATGGTGACGGTCGCAATGGAAGTGCACCAGCTTCTATCCGCCCAGGGGATTGGTTCGACCGTTGTCGATCCCCGTTGGGTTGTTCCTGTAAAAGACAGCATCGTTGATTTCTCCCGTGACCATCGACTCGTGGTAACCATCGAGGATGGAATTCGCGTTGGGGGAGTGGGCACCAGAATCCGTCAGCAAATGAGGGCTAGCGACATTGACACTGGATTGCAGGAGATTGGATTGCCCGATGAGTTTTTGGAACACGCATCAAGAGATGAGATTCTTGAACGTGTAGGACTTACGCCCAAGGCCATTGCGAGAGATATAACCGCTCAGGTGCTGGGGGCGAAGGTTCCAAAGGCACGCCCACTGGATGAAGGCTCAGCTCAGATTCAAGATAAGCGGGAGTACGAAACTTAGTTGCCAGTCGCGTGCCCCTGAGGATTTGAGATAAGCCTCCATCTCCTCGATCGGCACTTCATTCCAGAATGCATCACGAATAATGCCTGGAGACATTATTGCCTCAGCAGGAATGCCGGTATCTCCAACCAACTCTGCCAGTGAGGATTTGAATTCCTTGTATCTTTTGTCCACCTCCGGCTTAAGCTTCTGCCAATTTTTGTGGTGGGGTGTGTGGTCTGAGGATTTCTCTTGCAAAGGTGGCAGCTCGCCGTGCTCAGCAGCCTTATAAGCGTCAAACAGTTTGGTGTACAACTTTGGTAGGAGTCGACCGTGGAACTGCTTATCTTTTTTCATTTCCGCGAGATTTTTGTAGTCGGCTCCAGCCGCGTAAGAAAGGGCTTTGTCGCTAACAACGCGGCCAGGGGCAATATCGTGCTCGAAAGCAAAGGCGTCTCTTACCAGCCACATTTCTCTGAGCCTTGCCAGCTGTATTGGTTTTTTCAACAGGTGAACACCAGAGGTTTTTCTCCAGGGATTATCACCAATTGGTTTGGGCTTGAAATTAAGCAGATGCCTAAACTCCTCCTCGGCAAATTCCATTCGCCCTTTTTCTTTCAATCGATCTGAAAGCTTTGAGGTAATTGACTTTAGAAAATAAACATCCTGAGCCGCATATTCAAGCATTTCTTTAGTGAGTGGTCTTATTGACCAGTCCGCTGCTGAGTGTTCTTTGGCCAGTTCCACCTGCTCCAATTCAAAAACGATCGCTGCCAATCCAAATCTTTCAAAGCCGAGCAATTTAGCGGCTACCTCGGTATCGAATATCTTCTTCGGCATTAGCCCTAGCTCTCCAAGGCATGGCAGGTCCTGGGTAGCGCTGTGCAAAATCCACTCTTTGTTGTTCATCACTGCCGCGAGCTCTGCAATGGCGTCAGCTGAAAGACCCTTGGGATCAATCAGATACGCAATCTTTGAGCTAATCAGCTGAATAAGATAGGCGTCTTGACCATATTTGAAGCCACTGGCTCGCTCAGCATCGACTCCAATCGAGTCGAAAGAATCTAGGTCATCAAGAACTTCTCGCAGTGCTTGGTCTGAATCAACCAATTGAAAATCATTCAAATGTGGACAACCTTGTCATCCGAAGGGGGAAGTCCGCTAATCAGGGCAAGAAGATCCTGAAAAGCCTCCAGGTGATTTGCGAAGTCATCTCCCTCGGGTGCCCAACTAGCTCTGATTTCTATTTCTGCGCGTTGTGGTTGTGGGGTAAGAGACCCATGGCCCGTTGAAAGCACCTTCGTTGTTGTTCCCGCTTCACTGTGAAAACTTGCAGCTTTGCGTGCGAGCGAATCCATAAGCCAGGTCCAGGCTAACTCGTCAACAACGGGATCTTTGCCCATTTCCGTTTCGACCGGTGACTTTGCATAAAGAATGATTCGATACTCACCATTCCAACCGTCCGGGTAATTGCTATCTCTGCATATGACCAATCTTCCAACACCCCTATCCGCTTCAGAATGATCTGCGTGGATAACCGTAGCTGAAATGGCGATTGCTTCTTCAGCAATTCCTTTTGGAGCTGGGATCTGCTCCAGGTGAATCTCACTTCTTTCGGGCACCTCGCCAAGAGCCGAAACCTTTTTCTTGAACGGTTCTGAAATGTCCTCAGGAAGCTCTATTTGCACTTCCTCAGGCTAGTTTTTTTAGCTCATTTCAATCAATTGCCACGCCGCTCAAAAAGTGAAATGTGGCGCTTATGGTAACCAACTCGGGTGCTCAAAGAGACATCCATGCCGAGCAATTCAGTCTTGAATTGCGTGATGTCGTGATGGATGAGGATTTGGTCGATTAGGCCTTGTTCAAATAATTCTCGTGAGGCTGTTAAGCCAGTTTCAAAAACTGTCTTTTTTCCTTTGAGTATTTCCTCCAGCATTCTATCCTCAAAACGAAGTCTGGTTGCATCAAGCCAGCCCGCAGCGTGTTTTCTCCTGCTGAGAAGTATTAGTGGCCGAGTAGGTTGTTTGTACTCTTCCGCCTCGGCGGTTGTAGCAGTCGTGACCAGCTGGTCTGCCCAGTTTCGAAGAAACAACAAAAGTTTGCGATCGGCTTCACCCCCAAGTTCTGCCGATTTACCATTTTTTTCGAACCCATATTTTTCTTCGTAAACCAGCGATAAGACCCTGGGCCTCAATTGCGCGGTCAGACCCGAGAGTATTTCACTCACTTAGCTCCCGGGTGAGGCGCTTAATTCTTGCAATCATTCCCCGAATTCCTCGCATTCGTAAGGGTGAGATCAAGTGCGCTATGCCCAATTTGTCAGGGAAACTGTCGTCAAAACCAATTACGTCCTGAACGGATGAACCGTTCAGAGCCGAGTGAAGCACAGCTGCAAATCCCCTAGTGGTTGGGGCTTCGCGGGGTGCGTCAAAAAATAAGGACACAGTGTTTTCGTCAACCTCTACCGCTAGATAAACCGGAGACTGGCACTCCTCGACTCGTTCGAAGTCAAATCCTTCGTGATCACTGGGAAGTGCAGGCAGGTTTTCCGAATACTCAAGCAACATGTTGAGCCGCTCGGACTCGGGGATCAGCGTGAAATTGTCAATTACTTCTCTACTACTCAAGCTGCCTCACCTGGCTGGTCTCCCTTTACGACAGGTGCACCGACCAAATTTCCCCACTCGGTCCAGCTACCGTCATAATTTTTGACATTTTTTACACCAAGTAAATATTTCAAAACAAACCAAGTGTGACTACTTCTCTCGCCAATTCGGCAGTAGGCGATGAAGTCTGATTCCTGACTGAAATTAGTTTCATCGAAGTAGAGCTTCTTCAGTTGCTCAATCGGACGAAAAGTCTCATCTTCGTTGGCAGCGGTCGACCAGGGGATGTTTACGGCGGTTGGAATGTGGCCGCCAACAGTGGCACCTTCGTTTGGGAAATCCGCCATGTGCAGCCGCTCTCCGGTGTACTCCGGATTACTCCTAACATCGATAAGTGGCGCACCAAGCTTCTTCAAAACCTCGTCGCGGAAGGCTCTTATTGAATTGTCATTTCTCTCCACCGCTGGGTAACTTGTTTTGTTGAAAGCCGGGACATCCTTAGTAATAGCTCTTCCCTCGGCTATCCAGAGATTTCTTCCACCATCCATGATTCGAACATCCTCGTGGCCAAATAGTTTGAAAACCCAAAAGGCATAAGTTGCCCACCAGTTTGAACGATCGCCATAGATGACCACTGTGTGCTCAGGGGAGATGCCCTTGCCGCTCATAAGTTCCGCAAACTGTCTAGGCTCTAGATAATCCCTGCGAAGAGGGTGATTTAGCTCGGTGTGCCAGTCGAGCTTGATTGCTCCTGGGATGTGACCTGTGTCATAAAGGAGGATATCTTCGTTGCTTTCGACCAGCCTTAGGTTGGGGTCGTCAGAGTTTTGTTCAACCCAATCTGTTGAAACCAAGGCCTCGGGGTGGGCGTATCCCTGAATTTTGGCGTTTGTGTCAAGGTTCATTTCTAATCCATCCTAAGTCGCTAGACTTTTGAAAGTTAAAAGGTAATCAATGCAACAATTCTCCCATCCAGGGCGTTCCCTGGTCGAATTATCTCCGACTGTTTCCGCGGATACGCTTTTGGCTGACTTGACGCCTCCGCCGGAGTTCGCCGAGGCTAGATTTTCTACTTACATCCCAGACCCAAACTTTCCATCACAGACTCAAGCAGTTCATGCCTGTAAGGACTTTCTCTCGGGCAAGAGAAAGCTTTTTGGTAAAAAGGAGTCTGCGCCGGGTATTTACCTAGACGGCGGTTTTGGTGTCGGAAAGACCCATTTGCTTGCAAGTATTTGGCATCAGCACAAGGGCAAAAAACTCTTTGGTGCCTTTTTGGACATGACTGCAATCACGGGTTACCTGGGCTTTGCCGAGATGGCGAAGCGGCTTTCCGACTACGAACTTATCTGCATCGATGAATTCGAATTAGACGACCCTGGAGACACGATGATCATGTCCAGGCTGCTGAAAGAACTTACGCAGGCAGGAGTTCGGTTCGCTGCGACTAGTAACACCCCGCCGAATGCATTGGGAGAGGGTAGATTTGCCGCCGAGGATTTCAAAAGAGAAATTCAAGGGCTGGGCGAAAGATTCAAGATCGTCAGCGTAGATGGTGAGGATTACAGGCACCGTGACATTGATTCCCACAGTGAGCTTCTGACCGAGGCAGAAGTCAAAAAACTAGTCAATGAGAACGTGTCGGTGGATGATTTCCAGAGCCTGCTTAAGCATCTCTCGACTCTTCACCCGACCAAGTTCCGCTATCTTCTTACTGGGCTTCAAGCAATCGTGCTCACAGATGTGAAAAAACTAGTCAGTCAGGTGGATGCTCTGCGACTGGTTAGCTTTATTGATCGTGCTTATGAGCAACAGATTCCTATCAGGGCTACCGGCGAGGTACCTCTTACAGATGTCTTCACCGATGAAATGACCTCTGGTGGGTATAGAAAGAAATACCTAAGGTGCGTATCAAGGGCATCCGCTCTGTCTTCTCGGGCGTTTCCAGTTTCAGCCTGATTCTCGCTAAGTCTTTGCTTCTCGGCCGGTTGTAAAGTACTAAAAACTTTTTACAAGCTTGAAACAATTCCAGCGAATGGTTGTAACACCACCCGTCGACTATGTAACCACGAGAAATATTCTTGGAAAGGAAATTCTTATGGATACTGGTGAACTCACCTTTGCGGTCGTCGCGACCGCACTTGTACTTCTGATGACCCCCGGTCTTGCTTTCTTCTATGGAGGATTGGTAAAGGCTAAGAGCGTTGTCAGCATGATGATGATGAGCTTTGGGTCTCTGGCATTAATTGGAGTCCTGTGGGTGCTTTACGGATACAGCATGAGTGCCGTAGAGAATCCTTACGACTTCAGCGGAAACCCCTTCGCATCATTCGGCCTTTCAGGACTGGGTAATGAAGACCTGGTCGGTGCCGCTTTCGGAGCCACCTTCGCAATTATCACCGTTGCACTGATCTCTGGTGCGATTGCAGACCGCGCCAAATTCGGTGCTTGGATGGTGTTCGCGGGCATCTGGGCCACCTTGGTTTATTTCCCCGTAGCCGCTTGGGTATGGGGTGGCGGATGGATTATGGAGCTGGGAACAGCTCTTGGTCTTCCAGAGGTCATTGACTATGCGGGTGGTACTGCCGTACACATCAACGCTGGTGCTGCCGCTCTAGCTCTGTCTATCGTTCTCGGCAAGCGCTTCGGATTCTCTAAGGGAATTATGCAGCCACACTCAGTTCCACTGGTGCTGCTTGGTGCAGCGTTGCTGTGGTTCGGATGGTTTGGTTTCAACGTAGGAGCAGAGGCCTTCAACAGCCTCGCAAACGCTGGACTGATTACCATCAACACTCTTGGTGCGACCGCAGCCGCAATCCTCGGATGGATGGTTGTTGAGAAGTTCAAAGAGGGTAAGGCAACAAGCGTTGGAGCAGCCAGCGGTGCAGTTTCAGGTCTGGTAGCTATTACTCCCGCATGTGCCAACGTAACCCCAGGGTTCGCCTTGCTACTTGGTGTTATTGCGGGTGCAATCAGCGCATACGCAATCGAACTGAAGTTCAAGCTTGGTTACGATGACTCCCTAGATGTAGTGGGTATCCACCTAGTTGCCGGAATGGTGGGAACTCTGTACCTGGGATTCTTCGCAATCGACACTGGTCTGTTCACCGGTGGTGACTTCGGACAGCTCGCCGTGCAGGCAATTGCAGCCTTCGGTGTGCTTGCCTACGCCTTCGTGGTTGCTTTGGTCTTGGCCTTCGCAATCGAGAAGACATTCGGCTTCCGAGTTACCTCAGAGGATGAGATCGCTGGAGTTGACGTTGTTGTCCACGGAGAGGCTGCCTACAGCTTCGGTGAGGACGCAAGCGCAACCCAGAAGTAATGCCATAACAGTGAAAAGGGCGGAGAATTCCTCCGCCCTTTTTGCTGTTTCTTGGCGATTAGTTTCAAGCACTTTAGATTTATGGCATAATTAGCGAACACTCAAGTGAGAGCATGCGGATGTGGCGCAGCGGTAGCGCATCACCTTGCCAAGGTGAGGGTCGCGAGTTCGAATC
>CAJXVY010000017.1 GCA_913062665.1 uncultured Micrococcales bacterium | reverse complement strand
GACAAGCTGCAGTCGCGGCTTGGTGTGACAGTTGACCCCAAGCTTCTAAAGCTTGCACTGACACACAGCTCCTATTCATATGAAAACGGGGGCGAAAATAATGAGCGACTGGAATTTCTTGGGGATTCGATTCTTGGCTACGTCGTAACCAGTCACCTTTTCTCATCGCTCCCTGATCTGAACGAGGGGGAGCTAACAAAAATTAAAAACGGCGTTGTCAGCGCTCAAGCATTGGCGAGTGTTTCGCAGAGACTGGATATTGGAAAATATCTTTTTCTTGGCAAAGGCGAAGAGCAAACCCTAGGTCGTAAAAAACCGAATCTGCTGGCGGATGCTTTTGAGGCGATCTTGGGAGCTGTTTATCTCTCAGCAGGTATGGATGAGGCGAAAAAGGTCATACAGCAGTTCATTTTCCCCTTACTTGATGATCCCGATGCAATCCGGGAAGCTTCCGACCCAAAGACCACTTTGAATGAAAAGCTGTTGGCTCGCGGGGAGCAGTCCATTTTTTATGAAATTGCTTTCGAGGGCCCTGATCACCAGCGGGTTTTCTTTGCAAAGGCGTTTAGCGGAGAGCGACTGCTTGGCAAAGGCAAAGGTTCAACCAGGCGATCCGCGGAATCAGACGCAGCAGTTGATGCGCTGCGCAATCTCGATAATGCCTGAGCTTCCAGAGGCAGAGACCGTAAGAAGAGGTCTCGCGCTTACAGTTCTGAATTCAAAAATCGAAGACATCGAGGTTTTCGATCAAAGAAGTTTGAAAAAACACCCAGGTGGAATGGAAGATTTTCTTCAACTGATGCTCGGAAGAAGCTTTAGCGCTGCGGTCAGGCGCGGGAAGTTTATTTGGATGCCGCTGGATATTGAAGGTTTCGCTCTGGTGATGCATCTGGGCATGAGCGGGCAAGCGCTTATTAGAACTCAGGATTACCAGCCAGAGAGCCAAGTTCGGCTGCAAATGAATTTGGAAAACGGGTTGCAGTTTAGGTTTTCAGACCAACGCCTATTCGGATCCTTGATGGTGGATCAGCTTCAGCCCGTTGAGGGAAACTCAAGTGGTTATAGCCCCGAAACTGAAGTTCAAACTCAGATACCAAGCTCAGTCGCTCACATTTCCAGAGACCCGCTGGATGCGGAGTTTGATCTCGATTCAGTCAAGCGCAAAATCAAAAATCGAACCGCAGGCATAAAGCATGTGATTTTGGATCAGCAGCTGGTGAGCGGGGTAGGAAACATCTATGCGGATGAATCATTGTGGAGGGCAAGGTTGCACTTCAATCAACCCGCCAACTCCATATCCTCAAGAAAATTAACTGAACTCTTTTCGCACATCAGAGATGTCTTGTCTGAGGCGGTTGAACAGGGTGGGACAAGTTTTGATCAGCAATACAAAAACATAAACGGCCAGTCTGGATACTTCTCGCAGAATCTGAACGCCTACGGGCAAACCGGAAAACCCTGCAATAGGTGCGGAAGGCCAATTGCACGCAAGTCTTGGGAAAATAGGGGAAGTCATTTCTGCCCTGCTTGCCAGCGAATTCGCAAACAGAAACTAAAGTAAGTAGCACCGTCCACAAAGGAGCGCGCGCAGATTGCATCTGAAGTCACTAACACTGAAGGGCTTTAAGTCTTTCGCGCAAACAACAACCCTTAACTTCGAACCTGGCGTGACAGCAGTCGTTGGCCCAAATGGCTCCGGCAAATCAAACGTTGTTGACGCACTCGCCTGGGTTATGGGCGAGCAGGGTGTGAAAAGCTTGCGCGGGGCGAAGATGGAAGATGTCATCTTTGCGGGAACTTCGACCCAGGCACCGCTTGGTAGAGCCAGTGTTGAACTAGTTATTGACAACTCCGACGGTGCATTACCGATTGAGTACTCAGAGGTGAGTATTTCGCGAACCCTTTTTAGAAACGGGGTCAGTGAATATGCCATCAATGGTGACCAGTGCAGGCTTTTGGATGTTCAAGAACTTTTGAGTGATTCAGGACTTGGCCGAGAGATGCACGTGATTGTCGGCCAGGGGCAGCTGGACAGCATTCTCAGGGCGGACCCGATGGAGCGCCGCGGACTAATTGAGGAAGCTGCAGGTGTTTTGAAATACCGTCGACGTAAAGAGCGCAGTGAGCGAAAACTCGAGGCAATGCAGGGAAACCTGCAAAGGCTCAACGATCTAATCTCGGAGGTCGGTAGACAACTCAAGCCACTTGCCAAACAAGCAGAGGTCGCCAAAAGAGCGAAAGATATCGGCGAGAGATTAGCCGAAGTTCGCTCGAAGCTGTATTCGATGCAGCTGAGAGAGCTTGATTCAAGGCTGAGTCAACTGAACGCCAGTGAGAGTGAAAAGCGCGCAGAGCGCGAAATCCTAAATCAGCAGCTTGAGTCCACAGCCGGTTACATTTCTGAATTAGAGCAATCACTCCTAGCAAGTGATGGCTCCGAGGCAAAAGAGCTTGTTTATAAGTTCGAGAGTTTGCAAAGAAGGGCTGAATCAACCCAGTCGATCTTGCAACAAAAAATCCAGTCACTGCAGAACGAATCTGATTTCGAGGTGGACACTGCATCACTTTCAAATCAGATCGCTGATTTGGAGCAAGATCTGCAGAAACAGCAACAGATAACGACCTCCCTGGAAGCGGAGTTGTCAGATCTTGCAAGCCAAAGGCAAGTCAAACTGGCCGACATTGAAAAAGGGCAAGAAGAATACCTAGAGCTTCAGGAGCAAGCTGAGCGGAGAAGGTCTGAGATAACAAATTTTGATTCGGAGACAAACGTCTTGCAATCAAAACATCAGTCCAAGCAGGAGCAGGTGGAGTCGGCAAAACAGGAATTGTTATCGGCTGAGCAAAACCTAATTCAGCTAAAAAACGATTTCCAGTCAATGACCGAAGCCCTCGGCGTCGGTGATGAGCAGAAACTCAAGCTGGCGTATCAAAACGCCCAGGACAAAAAAACTCAAGCCCAGAAGACCCTCTCGGAAAAGCAATCAGAGTTACAGGAGGTTTCTACCGAGCTTGAGGCAGCGCAGGCAAGAGTTGCAGCTTTGAAGTTTGGACTAGAGCAAGACGGCTCCAAGGAGTTGGCCAGACAGTCTTCAGAAAACCTAAGTGGTTTTTTGGCGGATCACCTCAGCATCGATCCCGGATACCAGTCGGCGGTTGCTGCAGCCCTGGGTGAGGTTAGTGATGCGCTCGTTGCTCCGAGTATGAAAAAAGCCATCTTGGCCGCAAACACTCTCGGTGAGAAACAGCTAGGCCAGGCTTTGATTGTGATCATTGACAGCCTTGAAAAAACTCGAAATTCGGGTGACCTGTCGGGTTTTACTCCTATCGGTAACTTCTTCGAGGGACCAAAGGTTATCCAGCAGTTACTGGAGGGCATAGTGCTGACGGATTCGATGGATCAGGCTGAATCAGCACTGGCAGATCGTCAAATCAATGCTGTTGTTACTAAAAATGGTGAACTTATCAGGCGAAATCAGTTGCGAGCAGGTAAGCAATCTGGATCTTCAAAGGTGGAGTTGGCAGCCGAGGCGGAACTTTCAGAAAGGCGCATCAAACTCCTTTCCGAGCAGCAGAAAGAGCTTCAAGCTGAAATTGAACGACTTGAGGCCAACTTTGCGGTGGCCGAGGCGGGCGAGAAAGATTCACTTGAGTCATTGCGAGCCCTTGATGCGGAGCTAGCTAAGCATGCCGAAAAATCAGGGCGACTTCGTGCGCAAATGGAAGCCGGTGAGAAACGGGTTGCTCAACTGACCGATGAAATATCAACCCTCACCGAACAGATCGACTCCATCGCGAGAGATTTAGAAAGCCGAGCACAACTGCGGCCGGAGGAGATCTCAGCACCTGATAAACCCGCGCAATTAGATCAATTGGAAGAACAACTAAATCAGCTGAGGACTCAAGAATTTGAAAAGCGAGTCGAGCTCGGCGGGGCAAAAGAGCGTATTTCTCAGCAATCAATGAGATTGAGGGAACTCAAGGAAGAACTTGAGTCGACCGAGCATAAACTTGCAGCGGCTGCCAAGCGCAAAGGCGAACGTGATCGACAGCTAGAGGTTTCTACAAAACAGCTTCAAAATCTCCCCAGGCTTCGAGAGCTGATTGGGCAAAGCCTTGAGAAGGCCAGAGAAAAAGCAGAGGGTTATGCAACTGAGAGAAATTCTCTGACTGAGAAGCTCACTCACTACCGAACACAAGCCGAAGAGATTCGCCAGAAGTTACAAAGTTCGCAAGCCGAGGTTCAGTCCTCGGAGATGAGAAAGCATGAGCTTTCGTTGAGTAAAAATAGCTTGGTTGAAAAAATCAGCGAAGAGCTAGGACTCGGTGCAGAGGAACTTCTAAAGGCCGATTGGCAATCGGAAGAAACTGAAGAGTCGCTCAAACAACAGCTTCGACAGGCGAAGATTGACTTTGCCCAATTGGGTCAATTCAACCCAATGGCGCTTGAGCAATTGGAGGCTTTGCAGCAACGCCACGAGTATCTAAAAGAGCAATTGGCGGATGTGGAGGCAGCCAGAAAAGATCTCCGCGGAATCATCGCTACCCTCGATGAGCAGGTAACCGAGATATTCGAGTCCGCTTTTGAGGACACCAAGAAAGCTTTTACAGAAATTTTCCCCCTCCTGTTCCCCGGTGGCACCGGCAGCATGCAGCTGTTGCACAGTGAGGACTCAACTGAACCGGGTGTTGAGGTCAGCGTTAGGCCTGCGGGAAAGAAGATTGACAAGCTGAGCCTTCTTAGCGGAGGAGAGCGTTCGTTAGCCGCTGTTGCGATGTTGATGGCCATCTTTATTGCAAGACCAAGTCCGTTCTATGTTTTGGATGAGGTTGAAGCGGCTTTGGACGATGCCAACCTGGGAAGGTTGCTGGAGGTTATTGAAAATCTCAGGGAGAGCTCTCAACTTGTGGTTATCACCCACCAGAAGAGAACCATGGAGATTGCTGATGTTCTCTATGGGGTATCGATGAAGCAGGATGGCATCACAAAAGTTGTCTCCCAAAAATTGGAAAAACATGGTTGATTTCAAGTTCTGGAGAAGGGATAAATCCAATCAGGAGCAAACCATTGAGGTTGAACTGCCAAAAAGGGACCTCAGTGGTATTCGAGCGCTGTTTCCCGGGGAGATGAGTAAGGACTCACTTCAGGATCTGGAAGACATCCTGCTGATGGCCGATTTTGGCATTCAGGCCAGCGAGCAAATCGTGACCGAGTTGAAAGCCAGAGCAAATAAGTTTGGAGCGGTAAGTGATGCTGAACTTCGCCTGGTGCTGAAGGATTTGCTGGTGGAGTATTTGCAGAGAGACGACTCGGCGCTAAATCTCACCAGCGGCAAATTGCCCTATGTTTTCTTAGTTGTTGGTGTCAACGGCACCGGTAAAACCACAACAATCGGAAAGCTTGCTCGGTGGCTTGCTGATGGTGGGTGGCGGGTCACCCTGGGTGCGGCTGACACCTTCAGGGCGGCTGCTGTAGATCAATTGGCCACATGGGCCGAAAGAGCCGAAGCTGATTTAGTCAGGCCAGACAAAGAGGGGCAAGATCCCGCCAGTGTCGCCTATAAAACCGTCGAGCGGGCAATTGAGCAGGATGCTGACATAGCAATCATCGACACTGCTGGAAGGCTTCAAAACAAAAAGGATCTAATGGATGAGCTTGGCAAAATTAGGCGTGCGGTTGACAAGCTAGCTCAGGTGGATGAGGTTTTATTGGTGATTGATTCAACTACCGGTCAAAACGGGGTGAACCAGGCTCGGGCGTTCAGTGAAGTCAGTGACGTTACAGGCATGGTTCTCACCAAACTTGACGGAACAGCCAAAGGCGGGGTGTTGTATGCGATTCAGCGAGAGTTTAATATCCCAGTGAAGCTTGTGGGTGTTGGCGAGGGTATAAATGATTTTGCCTTTTTTAGCGCCGAAGAATTCGCTCGCGGATTAGTCGCCAGGTAGCCTTGGTTATCTAGAAGGAGTTTTCTTTGTTTGGAGATTTATCAACTCGGCTGAGCGATACGTTCAAAAGCCTTAAAACACGAGGCAAGCTCAGCGAAGCAGATATTGATGGAACTCTTCGAGATATTCGAAAGGCACTCCTAGAAGCTGATGTCTCACTGGATGTGGTGAAAGGGTTCATCGCACGGGTGCGTGAGAGAGCTCTCGGAGATGAGGTTTCAAAGGCTCTAAACCCAGCCCAGCAGGTTGTGCAGATTGTTAATTCTGAACTTGTGGAAATTCTTGGTGGCGAGACAAGACAGCTTCGACTGGCTAAGAATCCACCGACCGTGGTCATGCTTGCAGGTTTACAGGGTTCAGGTAAAACAACATTGGCGGGAAAGCTAGCCCTTTGGTTAAAAAACCAGCAACAAACACCTCTGCTGGTTGCTTGTGATCTGCAAAGACCAAACGCTGTGAATCAGCTAACAGTGCTTGCCGAGAGGGCGGGTGTTGATGTTTTTGCCCCTGAGCCCGGAAACGGCGTGGGGGACCCGGTCAAGGTTGCTAAAGATTCGATTCAGCATGCCAAAAATAAGGCTCACTCTGTGGTGATTATTGACACCGCTGGACGCCTGGGAGTCGATCAGGAGCTTATGAAACAGGCCTCTGAAATTCGCTCGGCAACTGACCCGGACGAGGTTTTGTTTGTCATCGACTCGATGCTTGGTCAAGATGCGGTCAGCGTCGCCCAAGCATTCAACGATGGTGTTGGCATAACGGGGTCTGTTTTGACCAAGCTTGATGGTGACGCCCGAGGTGGTGCGGCCCTGAGTGTTAGCTCAATTACCGGGGAATCCGTTTTATTTAGCTCCACGGGTGAGGGATTAGAAGACTTCGAGCAGTTCTATCCGGAGCGAATGGCAAGTCGCATTTTGGATATGGGTGATGTGCTGACCCTGATCGAACAGGCACAGAAAACTTTTGATGAGCAGCAGCAAAAGGAGCTGGCGGAGAAGATCGCGAAAGAAACCTTCACGCTGGAGGACTTTTTGGATCAAATGCAGCAGCTTAAGAAAATGGGATCTATGAAATCCCTGCTCGGGATGATGCCCGGTGCTGGAAACATGAAAAAGCAGCTTGAGGATTTTGATGAGGATGAGCTGAAGCACACCGAAGCGATTATTCAATCGATGACTCCAATAGAAAGACAGCAACCGAGGGTCCTAAACGGCTCCAGGAGACAAAGAATTGCTCGGGGAAGTGGAACAACGGTGACCGAGGTGAATGCATTGGTGAATAGGTTTGAACAGGCAGCAAAGATGATGAAGACCATGTCAAGAGGCGGCACCCCGCAAATCCAGGGTATGAACATGGCTCAGCTTGGTGGCGGAAATCCAGCAACCAAAAAGAACAAAAACAAGAAGAAAAAAGGCTCTAAGAGTGGAAACCCAGCTAAAAGGGCTGCCGAGGAGAGAGCGCTATTGGAGGGAAAGCCCAAGAATACCGAGGGAAGCGGAAGCGCCTTCGGACTTTAGCTAGCGCTAAACGCCCTTTTCTGGCAGAATATCGGGGTGCTCTA
>CAJXVY010000016.1 GCA_913062665.1 uncultured Micrococcales bacterium | reverse complement strand
GCGGTTGGAACTGCCGCTGGATTGGGCGTTGCCTTCATAATCATTGGTGTCGTTGTTTTGGATTACAGCACGCTGAATCTAATCAAAGGCATAATCGCCATAATCGCCCAGCTGATTACCAGCGCTATTGGAAGTTTTGTGCTCGCCAGAGCAAGCTACATGACCGGCGGTAAACCTGTTGAGACCACTATCCCCGATGAATTGGCAGATCAAGCTTAGGCAAACAGTTGCCTAAGTGATCTCCAGCTGGCTCTCGCTGGCGGCAAGTTAGGCCAATAGTAAACTGAGAAAGATGCGAAAGCTAACATCCAGCGATAGTGCTGGACTTGGAAACACGTCACCGGCTCGACGTCGAGCGTTGCGAGAGCTGATTCTTTCTCTGCTGGTTGGGGCAATTGTTGCGATCGGGATAGCTTTTCTGATTACTGGCTTCCAACCGACAGCTCTTTTAGCGGGCCTAATTTTCTACATCTCGGGCTCACTATTGGCCATCCAATTATTCGGACAGGGATTCCCGCATCGGCAGCTCGGACTTGGGAACTTAATTACCATTGGCAGATTTGTTTTAGTCTCGGCGCTTTTTTCAGTGGTATTTGGGTTGGCAAATCCTTGGCTGGTCATTCTCATCTCGGTGTTTGCTCTGGTGCTTGATGGCTTCGATGGGTTTTTTGCCAGAAGGGCGAAAAAAGTCTCTGAATTTGGCGCGCGACTTGACATGGAGGTTGATTCGGCGCTGGCTGCGGTTTTGGCACTGAGTTTGTGGTCTTCGGGACTAATAGGTGTTGAAATCTTGCTCCTGGCATTACCTCGTTATCTGTTTGCCTTTGCCACAAAAATCTCTCCGTGGATGACATCTCCATTGCCCTACAGCCTTGCAAGGCGAGTGATCAGTGTCATTCAAATTGCGTCGCTAATTGGTTTGCACGCTCCATTTTTGCCGCAGGTTCTGATCACCCCGGTGGCTCTGATTGTCATTGGGTTGCTTATTTGGTCCTTTGGAAGAGACATAATCTGGCTTTGGCGGAATAGAAAATGACTAGCCTTTACCCCAGCGTTCGCAGTCGCAGTTGGCTTAACAGGTCATTTCAGATTGTCCTGTTGGCAGCCATTTTTCTAGTCCTTTGGCAGGTTGCCAATGGTGAGCAAGCAGTTCAACTATTGCTGCAAGCTGACCTTGCAATGCTTGGAGCTGCACTATTTTTGTTGAGTCTGCAGACAATTCTTTCGGCGCTTCGTTGGAAAATTACCGCCTCTCAACTGGGTATCAAGATGAATTCAAACAAGGCTTTGAGGGAGTACTACATCGCGCAAGCGGCAAATCAGTCGCTTCCCGGAGGAGTCTTGGGGGATCTAGCTCGTGCGGCAAGATCAAGCCAACAGGCAGGGTGGTTGAGAGCTGCCCAAGCGGTGGTAATTGAGCGTTTGATAGGACAACTTGGTCTGCTGATTGTGTTTTTTAGCGCTCTTGTCATCTCTTTGGTATCCCTATCTGAATTTGAAATACCAATATGGTTATTGCTTGCTAGCTCAATGGCCTTGCTCCTATCGGCGCTTGTATTAGCAACGCTGGTCTCAATCGCGCGGTTATCTAATTCCGGTTTTTCGAGATTTCTAACAGGCATCTGGATCAATCTTCAAGCGGCAATATTTGATAAAAAAGTATTCTGGATGCAACTACTTCTCAGCTTGGGCACCGCAATTCTGAACGTTTATGCCTTCGTTCTATCTGCCTGGGCGATAGGAGCGGAAATTGATCTGATCGCATCATTTATTGTCATACCGATAGTGCTGCTGGCGATGCTGGTGCCATTGACAATAGGCGGATGGGGAGTGAGGGAGGCTCTGGCGGCGACCCTTTTCCCGCTGGCAGCCGCTGGTGCAACTCAAGGGCTTGCTGCAAGTGTTGCTTTTGGGCTTGTTTTTATGCTTGCCTCGGCTCCTGGGTTTTTTGCCGTTTTGTTTATGGGTAGGTCCAGAGAGTATTCGGGCAAGGAGTTTGGAGTTTGAGCCAGCGAGAGTGCGTTTTTGTTGTGCCTGGGGATATCAATACTCAAACTGGTGGTTATATCTACGACCGAAAGGTCATTAGCGAACTCAGAGCAAGCGGATTTTCAGTGTCGGTCCTTAGTCTCAGCGACACTTTTCCCAATCCTTCAGCGGATGACCAGCGGTTGGCCTATGAACAGCTCACCCGAGTGAAGGCCAAACACCCAATGATTATTGATGGATTGGCCCTCGGCGCACTTGATCCAGAAACCGTCTCGGCCATTAGTTCTCCCATTATTGGAATGATTCATCACCCATTGGCCTATGAGACTGGTTTGGATGCCGATACCAGTAGGAGGTTGTTTGAAACTGAGTTTGAGAACCTCCGCAAGGTAGAAATGGTTTTGGCCCCAAGCCACTTCATTAAGCAGCTGTTGGTTGAGAAGTATCAGTTGGATAAGGGTTTGATTGCTGTGGCAACTCCGGGAATCGATATAGAACCGCTCCCAGCTTCACCTGCCCAGCCACCACTAATTCTTTCCGTTGGGATTATCGCTTCCAGAAAAGGTCACGACGTCCTACTCAGAGCGTTGTCAAAAATCACCGAGGCTTCCTGGCAGGCGGTTATCGTTGGTTCAACCAGGGACCAGCATTATTTAGATGACCTGTTAGCACTTCGAGCGGAGCTTGGCCTGGAATCTCGAGTGAAATTTCTGGGACAACTGAGTCAGGAAGAATTAGCTGAGTATTACTCGAGGGCCAGTGTTTTTGCGCTTGCAACCAGGCATGAAGGTTATGGAATGGTTTTTGCCGAGGCTATGGCAAACGGATTGCCTATAGTCAGCTGCAAAGCAGGGGCGACAGCAGAAACAGTCGGGGAACAGGCTGGCATTCTCACAGATGTTGATTCCCCGGAAATGTTTGCAGATGCGCTCCGTGCCGTGATCGGTGATCGCAAGCTTCATGCTCATATGTCATCAGCTTCGAAATTACGAGCATCTCAACTCGGAACTTGGTCAGATACGGCCAGTGTTTTCCAGAAGGCTTTGGATGAAATAAGCGAACGCGAAAACCCACTAGATTAAGCGGGATGAGCAAAAGTGATCTAGAGATTGCCACTGAGGCTGCTATTGGCGCCGGAGTAATACTTTCCGAGTTTTGGTCTGACCGTGACAGCTTGAATATTTCCAGTAAGAGTCCGGGCGACTTTGTTAGTCAAGCTGATTTGCAGGCGGAAGAGCATCTGAAAAAGCACCTTTTGGGTGCAGATACGAACTACGGTTGGCTGGGGGAGGAAACTGGTGAGACCAGCGGGCTTTCTAAACGCTGGATCGTTGACCCACTTGACGGAACCACAAATTTCCTGAGGGGCATTCCGCAATGGTCAGTGTCAGTTGCCCTGGAGGTAGAAGGACAATTGGTTCTTGGGGTGGTTCATGACCCAATCAAACAAGAGACCTTTTCGGCCGAGATTGGCAAAGGTGCCACCTGCAACGGCACTGCCATCGAGGTTTCTAACACTGAGACTCTGTCTTCTGCCTTATTCGGAACAGGTATTCCTTTTGGGGATATGGATACGATCGATCAGCAAGCAGCAGAGATTGCGAGCCTGATGCCGCATTGCGCAGGGGTAAGAAGACTGGGGTCTGCAGCTCTGGATTTGGCCTATGTCGCCAATGGCAGATTTGATGGGTTTTGGGAGCACAAATTACAGATCTGGGACATCGCGGCAGGATTGGTGATTCTTAGAGAGGCAGGTGGCATGGTCACAGGTTGGTCCAAACAAGAGGCATCTGAGCAGCATGGAAACGTTATTTGTGCAACACCTAAGTTATTTGATGATTTTTTTGAAATTATCACCAGTGCGAACTAGCCCTCGAGCTTTGCGAATATATCCACCGACTTCGAATCGACTGCTTGCGCGGAGATCCAATTCTGCAAAGAAGTTTTGTCTGCCCATGTGCCCCAGAGAAATCTGGCTTGTTCGCCAACTACTGGATTGAAGCGGTATTCCCCAAGTTGGGAAAGTCTTTCTACAACATTCTCCGCAAGCTTTGGAATCGATGGAAGAAACTCAAATGAAATGATCTTCACGGGCCTGCTAATGCCATTCAAGACTTGCAACTCATAACCCTCGACGTCAATTTTTATGTAGTCAGGAACCCCGTAGTGGTCAATTAGTGAATCAAGTGTGACCACCTTTACCAACTGTTTTTTGTCCCAGCTGACGTTTTCAAACCCTTTTGCTGATTTCGCCGAGTCCAGGAAGGACTTCCCAAGAGAGGAGACTGTGGGATGTTTTGAGGAGACTGCCATAGTCAGATTTTGATTTTCTTCACCTGCTGCAGCCTGCACGAATTTGATCTTTTTGGGGAGTGTTTTTCCCAGGAAACTAGCGAAGGGTTCTTGAGGTTCCATTGCAACTACATTGACACCAGCAGAATTCATGAACCTTGATTTGGAGCCAACGTGAGCCCCCACATCAAAGGCCAAATCACCTGGTTTGAGTAAATTCCTGTAAAACCTTCCCCAGCGAATGATTTGGGTTGGCCTGTAATAAATGACAATCGACCGAAGAAAGCCAAAAAATTGGTTCAGTTTCAATCGCACCTCATCGGTCCCAGGCCAGTTTCAATTCTAACTGGCCGGGCCGTTGGCAGAAATGCCCAATAGAGATCATGTGTTTGCGCCTTGTTAGACTCTTAGAAAGAAGGGCGAATAATCAGATCTGTCATCAACTCGAATCACCAAACCCAAGAACGCTCGATGGCCATATCTTTTTGGGTGACTAAATCAGGATTGCAGTGAGTTATGCAGGAGTCGATAAAACCCCAAGCCCTGTGGATTGTTGAAAAACAATCAGCAAACCTTCAGCAGGCCAGTCTCGGTAATGGGGTATTGGTTAGAACTCTCTACAGTGGCATCAGTCGAGGAACCGAAAAAATTGTCCTGAATGGAGAAGTTCCCGAGAGCGAATATCAGCGCATGCGCTGTCATGGCCAGGAGGGAGAGTTTAGTTTTCCTGTGAAGTACGGATATTGCTCGGTTGGAGAGGTGCTGGAGGGAAGTCTTGCAGGTCAACAGGTGTTCGTTCTTCACCCACATCAAGACTATTTTCGAATTCCCGAAGAAAGACTTCACCTTCTTCCAGAGACCGTCCCTGCAAGTCGAGCAATACTTGCTGCCAATATGGAGACAGCTCTGAATATCAACTGGGATGCTGAGTTGGTAAAAGGTGAAAGAGTTGCCGTGATAGGAGCAGGCGTGGTTGGCTCTTTGTCCGCATATCTTGCTAAAGATCAGGGTGCTGATGCTGTTTTGATTGACAAAAATGCTCAAAGAGCATCGGTTGCTGCTGAACTTGGAATTGAATTTCTAACTCCAGAGGCGGTATCTGGTGAATTCGAAAAAATAATTCACACCTCAGCCTCTGAGGCGGGGTTGACTCTGGCGCTGAATCTTGCGAAGGAAGAGGGACGGATAATCGAAGCCAGCTGGTATGGGAACAAAACTGTAGAGCTGCCTTTAGGTGGGGCTTTTCACAGCCGCAGACTAAGAATTATCAGTTCTCAGGTTGGCAAGATTCCGGCATCAAAAGCAAACTGGAGCATCAGCTCGAGAATGCAAAGGGCAATTGAACTGTTAGAGGATTCAAGGCTTGATTGTCTGATTAGCGGAGAGACGGGGTTTGAAGAGATCCCAACTAGTTATTTGGAGATTATCAACCACCCAGACACGTTGTGTCACCGGATTCGGTATCAGTGAGAGGTAGAGAAAATGTTCGCAGTTGAAGTTCAGGACCACATAATGATTGGCCACTCGCTTCCATCGGAGGTGTTCGGTCCCGCACAGGGCTTACATGGGGCAACCTTCACGGTAAACCTTGCTTTTTTTGCCTCAGATATCGATAAGCACGGCTTGGTGGTTGATATTGGATTGGCAACCAAGGTGCTTTCTGAGGTTCTTGAACCACTTCGTTATAAAAACTTGGATGAGTTGGAGCAGTTCAAAGGGAAATTCACCACCACCGAGTATTTGTGTAAATACATTTTTGACCAGGTGCTGATTGAGCTGAAGCGGGGAAAGCTTGCCGATGATTCCAGAGTTGAAAAACTTAGGGTGAGCTTGCAGGAGAGTTACATGGCCAGGGCATGGTTCGAGGGAGAGGTCTAGATCTTGGCCTTTAGTGCATCTTGGCTCGCCCTTCGAGAACCAGTCGATAAAGCTGCTCGGGATGGAAATCTGATGCAAAAAGCAGTGGCTTTGGCTGGGGATACGCCAACAGTTTTGGACTTAGGAAGCGGAACGGGTTCAACCGTGAGAGCGTTTGGGTCCCTTCTGCCAACATCTACAAACTGGACACTTGTGGATATTGATTCAGAACTGCTCGCTGTTGCTGGGCAGATGATTCCAACTGCAAGCTTGCACAAAGCAGACCTGGGAGAGGTGAACCAGCTTCCGGTTGAGGGGGTTGACCTAGTCACTGGCTCGGCACTTTTGGATTTAGTAACAGAGCAGTGGCTGAAAGAGATTAGCCATAGGTTTGAAGTCCCTTTCTATTTTGCACTTACCTACGATGGAAGGATGCTCTGGGAGCCTGCCGCTTCCGAAGACGAGCAAATCACCAAGTCATTCAATCTCCACCAGCAACAAGACAAGGGAATGGGTGAAGCTCTCGGCCCCAGGGCAATCGAGGTTGCGGTTAGCGTTTTTGAACAGGCGGGCTTTGAAGTTTTTGTAGCGGATAGCGATTGGGAACTGACCTCAGCCGATAGTGATTTACACCTCGAGTTGCTCAGGGGCATTGCTTCAGCATCCAGTGAAATGGGTGATTTGCTGGCCGATAAGTGGCTAGAGGACAAACTGCAAAAGATTGACTCCCTTGGCTGCACCATCGGTCACAAAGACATTTTGGCGATCCCGTCAAATTCAATTTCTGGTGGTGAAAAATGAAGCAGGTCGAGGTGTCAGATGCAGTTTGGCAGCGACTTTTAGAGATCAAACTGGGAGAGGCTTGTGCTTGTTGTGGCGATTGGACCGATTCCGAGCTTGCGGCTTTGGATCTCTATGGACCAATCGCCAGAAGAGATGCAGGTGCGGTGATAGTTGGCCAGGTGGGTCAATCACTTGATGGTCGAGTAACGGCATTCGATGGAGACTCGAAAGATGTCTCTGGACCGGATGGAATTGCTCATCTGCATCGATTGCGGGCCTTAGTGGATGCAGTCGTGATTGGCGTCAATACAGCCCTGATAGACACACCCAGATTGACAGTGCGCCACTGCGAGGGGGCGAATCCAGCTCGAGTAGTGATAGACCCAAAGGGCAGGCTCGAGAATGAGTCACCAGTGTTCAATGAAGACGGAACCCGCAGGGTGGTGATTCAGGCAACCGATAAAAAAAGACCCAGTGGCGTTGAGGTGCTGAAGCTAAGTGAAACCAAGGGTCAGTTTCATCCTGAGTCAATAATTGGCGGGCTATCGGAGATTGGCCTCCAGCATTTGCTGATCGAGGGCGGAGCATTCACAATCGCCAAGTTCATCGACAACGATCTCTTGAGCAGGCTGCATATTGGAATATCACCCTTGATAATCGGCTCTGGGAAGCAGGGGATTAGCCTTCAAACCGAGCAAAACAAACTTGAAGACGCAATCAGGCCCGCAACGAGAAGTTTTGCACTTGGACCAGAGGTTGTTTTTGATTGCGGAATCTCCGCCGATTCAGAGGCCTCAGTCCAACCTCTGCACAAATAGGTGCTTTATTCTTCGGAATTTGCTGCGGGCTTGGGAAGCAGGAAACCTCTGATTTCAACGATTCGGCGCTTATCCATTTTTGAAACAAC
>CAJXVY010000015.1 GCA_913062665.1 uncultured Micrococcales bacterium | reverse complement strand
TTTGGGATGTTGCAAGCAACAGCCTTGAATTCTATACCTGAATGAACCTATTGGTCAACGTTTGGAGCAGTTTGTTTAGTGCTTACTCGACGTCGCCTTGGCTTTTTGGGTTTTTCCTGCTCTGGTTCAGGGAGTGAATCCAAGACTTTATCCAAAATGTTTCCCGATTCATCCTTTTTTTCCGCCTCTTCACCACCGGCAGCATCGTGGATTTTATTCACCATAGATCCCAATTCCTTGGCTTTTTCCGGGTCAACGATCTTTTTCGCTTCAGGCTGTGATTTAGAAGGTTTTGACTCTGTTTTGTACTTCTGCTCTTCGGTTATGGTCATTCCCCTGCCACCGCAGCAGTCGCAAACCTCTCCGAAAGTTTCTAAAAGCCCAACGCCGAGTTTCTTGCGGGTCATTTGCACCAGACCCAGAGAAGTTACCTCGGCAACCTGATGCTTAGTACGGTCTCTGCTAAGACATTCCATCAGTCTTCTCTGTACCTGCTCGCGGTTAGCCTCCAGCGTCATGTCAATAAAGTCGACCACAATGATTCCGCCGATGTCCCTCAGTCTCAGCTGGCGCACCAACTCTTCTGCAGCTTCAAGGTTGTTTTTGGTAACGGTTTCCTCCAGATTTCCACCACTTCCAATGAACTTTCCAGTGTTAACGTCAACAACCGTCATTGCCTCAGTTCGGTCAATCACCAACGAGCCACCGCTTGGAAGATAAACCTTCCGCTCCAGTGCTTTGTGGATTTGATCGCCAATTCTGAAGTGGTCGAAGATATCTTCTTTGGTGTTATGGACTGAAAGTCTTTCTTTTAGCTCAGGTGCGACGCTGTCAAGATATTCAACGATGGAATCATGGGTTTTGTCACCCTGTACAACCATCGACTGAAAGTCTTCGTTGAATACATCTCTGATGATTTTTATCAGCTGATCGGATTCTGTATGCAGCAGCGATGGAGCTTTCCCCTTCTCGCTTTTTTTGCCAATTGCCTGCCATTGTTCAGTAAGCCTTTTAACATCCAAAGCAAGCTGCTCTTCTGTTGCACCTTCTGCCGCTGTTCTGACAATGACTCCCGCGTCAGCTGGAAGTAGCTCCTTGAGAATTGTCTTTAGACGCTGACGCTCTTTGTCAGGAAGTTTGCGGCTAATCCCATTCATGTTCCCGCCTGGAACGTAGACCAGATAGCGTCCAGGGAGGCTTATTTGACTGGTCAGTCTGGCGCCTTTTTGACCAACAGGGTCCTTGGTAACCTGAACCAGTACCTTGTCACCGGTTTTCAGGGCCAGCTCAATTTTTCTGGGCTGGTTTCCCGTCTCAGCCGCATCCCAGTCAACCTCACCGGAATACAAAACTGCATTGCGGCCTTTGCCGATATCCACAAAAGCTGCCTCCATGCTCGGGAGCACGTTTTGCACCTTGCCAAGATAAATGTTTCCAATCAGCGAAGCAGACTGAGATTGAGCAACATAGTGCTCAACCAGAATCCCGTCTTCAAGCACCCCAATTTGAACACGATTATCCGCTTCGCGAACAATCATTTTTCTATCTACCGATTCGCGTCTGGCTAAAAACTCACTCTCTGAAATTGAGCTTCTTCTGCGAGTTTCGGTTCTAGGCTCGCGACGCCTTTGGCGCTTGGCCTCAACTCTGGTCGAGTCATCGGCTTTTTGCTCTGCTTGCTTTTGATCGGTGCTTTTTGTTCTCTTGCGCTTTCGAGGTTCAGCCTCATCCTGCTTGGGCGGGCGTACTTTTTCTTGTTTTAGCTTTCCGCTCCTGCTATCTACCTCTGGTGTTGGCAGATCAGGCGCCTGAAATAAAAGCGGCACTGCTGTCGGCTGAACAGCTTTTGGTTCAGCCTCGGTCTTTTTCCTAGGCACTTTGGCTCCTGTGCCGATTCGTCCACAGCCTGTCTCGGCGTCAAATCTCAACTCTCGCGCGTCCTCGCGCTAATTACGGTGGCCCTTCATCTGGCTAAACATTCCGCAAAAATCTTCGGTGCAACTGTGGCTACACCTACCCTTAGCCTATCAACAACATTAAAGAAATGAGATACTTACCCGGTGAGCAATCTAATTGAAACCAAAACGGTGAAGCCAGGAGCTACCTACTCGTTGGCCTCAATCGTCTTTGGAATAGTCGGGTGGATTGCCTCCCTTGCGCTTACAATCGAGCGAATCCGAGTTGCAGAGAACCCGGAGTTAACACTGGGTTGTGACGTCTCGCCTTTTATATCCTGCAAATCAGTCATGCTCACTGAGCAAGCGTCACTTTTTGGATTTCCCAATCCGTTGATTGGCTTGGCTAGTTTTTTTGCACCAATCCTGATTGGATTCGCAATTCTTGCCGGGGCTGAATTCAAGAATTGGTTTTGGAATGCATACCTTGTTGGCAATGTGCTCGGCTTTGTTTTTGTTTTGTGGCTTTTTAGTCAAAGTGTTTTCGTAATTGGGTCTCTTTGCCCGTATTGCATGGTTGCCTGGATTGCAATGATCCCCCTGTTGTGGATGAATCTCGGCCTGGTAGCGGCAAAGGGGGCTCTCGGCGAGAAGGCAGTTGGCATCGGAGAAGCCATTTATGAATGGAATTGGGTGGCAACTGTTGCCACCTATGTTGGCATCTCTCTAGTTATTTTGGTGGTCTACTGGGACTTGTGGCCAAGTCTTCTCTAGCCGAACCAAAGTTTGAGCTCGCGCTCGGCTGATTCTTCCGAATCCGAACCGTGTACCAGGTTTTGCTGGACTTTCAAACCCCAGTCTCTCGCTAAATCCCCGCGTATCGTTCCCGCGGCAGCCGTGGTTGGGTCAGTGGTCCCAGCAATTGACCTAAAACCCTCGATCACCCTGCTGCCACTCAGCTTGCAAGCAAGAGTTGGTCCCGAGAGCATAAATTCAATCAGCGGTTCGAAGAAAGGCTTTCCCTGATGCTCGGCGTAATGCTCCTCGAGCAGGCTTCTTGATGGCTGAAATAGCTTCAAATCCTCAATTACATACCCCTTGGCCTCGCAGCGCCCTAGAATCTCGCCAATCAGATTGCGTTTCACCCCATCAGGTTTGATCAGAACAAGTGTTGACTGCATTATTCGTTTTCTCCGCTTTCCATCTGCTTGAAGTAGTTTTCTCTCGCCTTATCGACTGCTCTTCCGGCAATCATCATCCAAATCCATAGACCTGCGAATATCGCACCTACAAAGAACATTCCCCAAATCCAAAAACCGCTAACAATCAGCAAGACCTGCAACAGTGAGCCAAAAATATAGCCACCTGGTTTCCCCAGGATCGCTGGCGTGAGCATCATCACAAGTGAAATTGTGATTCCAATTCCCCATACCCACTCAGCCGGGCCCAATTCGAGTCCGAATGCAACAAGGGTTGCAAAAAACACAACAAAAGCCTCGAAAACCAGCAGTATGCTACCCAGGGTCCTCTGAGTAGACCTAGTCTTCTTCAATCTCAGCCTCCATGCGTTCTTTTTGCAGAATCTCACCAAGAAGCGCAACACTTCCAGTAACGACAACCGGCAAACCCTGCTCCAAGGCTATATCCGTTGCATACTCCAGCGCCAATCCGCTTCCCTCTACTAGTTCAGTTTCAAGCCCCAGGGCGGAGGCAGCTTTTTCAAGAACCGTACCCTCTACGGCTCGTTCCGAGTCTGCTTGAGTGATGACTAAACGAGAGACAAGTGGCTTAAGAATTTCAAGCATTTTTGGATAATCTTTGTCAGCCATAGTCCCCATGACCAAAATGCAACGATCAATTCCAAAATAACCTCGTAAGGCCTCAATCAGCGATTTGGCTCCAGCTGGATTATGAGCTGCGTCCAGAATTGTCAGAGGTTCCTTTCTGAAAACCTGAAGCCTCCCCGGGCTGGTTGCATCCGCGAGTGCCGCATGCAAAATTGGCTCACCTAAGGGCTTATCTCCTCCTCCTAGAAATGCCTCACAGGCAGCTATTGCCAACATGGCATTGCTCAACTGATGCTCTCCACAGAGGGGTAGAAATAAATTTTGATATCCGATCAGGGACGTCTCACACGAAAAGCGATATCCGCCGTTTTCAGGTGTAGAAGAGTCCAACTTGAAGTCTTGGTCCTCAAAAGTAATTCTTTGCCCCTTGGCAAGCTTTCTACGCAATTGAAACTCAGCTTCTGCAGTTTGCCTTTGCGACACCACAATCGAATCTGGCTTGATTATGCCTGACTTAGTTTTGGCGACCTCGCTGACAGTTGAGCCAAGCTGCTTTGTGTGATCAAGCCCGATTTGAGAAAACACCGCAACTTCGGCGTTAACCACATTTGTTGCATCCCACTCTCCGCCCATGCCCACCTCAACAACTGCTACATCGACCGGGGCATCGGCAAACGCTTGAAAGGCAAGCAGGGTGATGGCCTCAAAAAAAGTTATTTGTGGCTTGCCCTCTGATTCCAATTTGGAATCAACTATTTCCAATATCGGTGAAATTTGCTCCCAATACTCTGCGAATAAATCCTGGTCTAACGGTTCCCCATCAATTGAGATGCGTTCAGTTATTTCTATTAGGTGAGGAGAGGTGAACCTTCCGGTGCGCAGACCGTGTTCGCGCAGAATTCGCTCAATAATCCTGGCAGTTGAAGTCTTGCCATTTGTGCCGCTCAGGTGGATGACTGGATAGGCGTTTTGGGGGTCGCCCAAAAGCTCAATTGCTAGCTGCATCGGGTAAAGATCGGGGGTTGGCTTAGCCTCTCCCATTCGAGAAAGGATTTCAGTGTAAGCCTTGTCAAAAGCGCTTTCAGTCAACCTTCGCCAACTTAATGCTGATCGAGTCCTGCTCACCAACCTGAAGCTCTGCTGCGTCGGCTTCGGCGATATCAAACTTCTTTGCCAATGTCTCGTGCATCACCAAGTCCTGGTGTGTTTTCAAAGCCTTCAACGCTCCATCGGTTGCGGAAAGCTTCAAACCAATACGGTCTGAAACATCTAAGCCAGCATCTTTTCGAGCCTGCTGAATATGGCGAATAGCATCCCTTGCCAAGCCCTCGTCCTGCAATTGCTGGTCCAAATCGGTGTCTAAAATCAGGAAGCCCTGCGGCAGCAGGCCAATCGCTGAGTTATCATCAGCGCCTGTGAGCTTAAGTTCATACTCTCCCTCAACCAGTTCTATGCCTCCTGCGATCACAGTGCCACTGTTCTCAGACCAATCGCCCTGTTTGCTCGCAGAAATAACCTGCTGCACCTGTGAGCCGATTCTTGGACCCAGAGCTCTTGCGTTGACATTCAGCTGTTTCACGAGCCCAAAACGAGAGGCCGTCTCCTCGCTCATTGACACCAACTCCACACCCTTTAGGTTTAACTCATCCTGAATTAGCTCCACGAAGGGTTCAATTCCAGCGACGTTATTGCTTGCAATAACTGCCTTACGAAGCGGGAGCCGAACACGCAGGCCAGCCTGTTTGCGCAGGGCAAGTCCAATACTTGCAATTTCTCGGATCTCGTCCATGGACTCAACCAAATCGGCCTCGAATGGGTAATCCTCAGCCTCTGGCCAATCGGTCAGGTGAACACTACGCCCACCGGTCAAGCCCTGCCATATCTCCTCCGATACCATTGGCAACATTGGGGCAGAGAGTCTAGAGAGAGTTTCCAGGACCGTGTACAAAGTATCCTGAGCATCCTCATCACCTTCCCAGAACCTGTCTCGGGACCTGCGAATGAACCAGTTGGTCAGAACTTCACCGAAGTCACGAAGTGAATTTGTAGCGCGATAACTATCGAAACCATCCAATGCTTCAGTGAGCTCAACGATTAGCTGATTAAGTTTTCCGAAAAGATAGCGATCCAAGATTTGCTCAGATGATGTGGAGAAGCTTGCCTGGTAGTTATTGGCGTTTGCATAAAGCGTGAAGAAGTAATAGCTGTTCCAAAGCGGAAGCATGAACTGTCTAACGGCTTCTCGAATACCGGCTTCCGAAACAGATAGATTTCCACCACGCAATATCGGACTACTCATCAGAAACCAGCGCATGGCATCTGAGCCATCTCGCTCGAAAACCTCTTGAACGTCTGGATAGTTCCGAAGAGACTTGCTCATTTTTTGACCGTCATCGCCAAGTACGATTCCGTGACTGACCGCATTCTTGAACGCTGGCTTGTCAAATAGTGCGGTTGCCAATACGTGCAGGGTGTAGAACCAACCTCGGGTTTGGCCCACATACTCCACGATGAAATCGCCTGGGAAATGTGTTTCAAACCACTCTGTATTCTCAAATGGGTAGTGAACCTGAGCAAAG
Organism: uncultured Micrococcales bacterium; assembly: GCA_913062665.1. The sequence goes on along the minus strand of CAJXVY010000015.1, from coordinate 1,710 downwards.
GGCATTGAGCCAGACTCAAACCAACAGTCCAGCACCTCCGGCACCCTTCGCATCATTGACTTACCGGTCGGGTCATCTGGGTTGGGCCTGACAAGCTCATCAATTTCCGGTCTATGGAAATCACTCGGTGCGACCCCGAAGTCTTTCTCCAGCTCTTCCAGCGATCCATAAACATCAACCCTTGGATAGTTGGGGTCATCAGATTTCCATACTGGTATCGGCGCACCCCAGAAACGGTTTCGACTAATTGCCCAGTCTCGAACGTTTTCTAACCACTTTCCAAATGAACCATCCTTAGTGTGAGTGGGAACCCAGTTAATTTCTTGGTTTAGCTCAAGCATTCGGTCTTTGATCTTCGTTGTTTCTACAAACCAACTGGAAACCGCTTTGTAGATCAAAGGGTTTTTACACCTGTAGCAGTGCGGATATGGATGCTCGTAGCTGGCCTGTCGGAGTAAACTGCCCTGCTCTTTTAGCTTTTGAGTAATGGGCTTATTTGCATCAAAAACATGCATTCCCTCAAAATCAGTTACTAGTGAATTGAATTCGCCACGCTCGTTCACGCTTACGTAAGTTGGAATGCCAGCCTCATTGCAGAGTGCCTGGTCATCCTCACCGTAGGCAGGGGCTTGGTGAACAATACCCGTACCCTCATCGGCGCTCACGTAATCCCCGACCAGAACTTGCCAGGCATTTTCTGTCTCAAAACCAGTGGTGTAGTAATCAAAAATAGGCTGATAGCGAAGACCCTTTAGGTCGCTGCCCGAGACAGTTTTGACAACCGTGAGTTCATCTGCAGACTCGACGCCAAATTCCTTCAGGTATTGCTCTTTCAAACTGGAGGCAATCAAATACCTCGACCCATTGGCATCCACCAGTGAGTATTCGATATCGGGACCCACGGCTAAGGCAAAGTTGGTGGGCAGTGTCCATGGAGTTGTGGTCCAGGCAAGTAGTTTCACATCTTTGAACTCACCCTCAGAGGTCACCGGGAAAGTGACGGTAACGGCCTGATCTTGGCGCTGACGATAAACCTCGTCGTCCATTCTCAGTTCGTGATTGCTAAGTGGGGTTTCACATCTCCAGCAATATGCCAACACCTTGAAGCCCTCGTAAACCAGCCCCTTGTTGTGAAGCTCCTTGAACGCCCAGAGGACGCTCTCGGTGTAGTTTTTGTCGAGAGTTTTATAGTCATTATCAAAATCCACCCAACGAGCCTGTCGAGTTACATAGCTTCGCCAGTCCTGGGTGTATTTCAGAACTGAGGTTTTACAAAATTCGTTGAATTTCTTTACGCCGTAGTTTTCAATCTCGGGTCGTCCGCTAATTCCAAGTAGACGCTCTGCCTCAACCTCGGCGGGAAGACCGTGGGTGTCCCAGCCAAATCGCCTTTCCACTCGGTGCCCAAGCATGGTTTGGAAGCGAGGAACGAAATCTTTTACATACCCGGTTAGTAGGTGACCATAGTGCGGCAAACCATTGGCAAAGGGAGGACCGTCATAAAAAACAAACTCCTCTGCCTGTTCCTCAGCCCTTTGGTCTATGGATGATTGAAAGGTGTCATCCTGTTTCCAAAACTCTAAAACTCTTTGCTCAATTGAGGGAAAAGATGGGCTTGGCTCAATGCCAGATTGGTCTTGATTGTTCCTTGGGTACATTTGCACTTTCTAAATCTGCCACAATAACACTGTTAATCTTAGAGAAACCTTG
>CAJXVY010000014.1 GCA_913062665.1 uncultured Micrococcales bacterium | reverse complement strand
CTGAGCAAAAATCGTCGGATTACACCTTGCCAAGATTGCATTTCTTGCAATTTCGGGAAGTAGTGGTCTTGGATCATCTGGATTCAAAAATCTATGTCATCCACAACCTGTTTACAGATGACGGAATCTCGAGTGATTCTCTATCAGAAGCAAACTCTCGCATTAGTCAGATAAAGGCAAACCTGAGAAGGGCCGACGCTTCGGAGATATACGATGTTGATTTCACAGCCGAGAGTAAGGCCAAAGCAAGTATGGGAAAGGCTGAATTTCTTTCCATGGTTGAAGCGGCGAAGGAGCACGTGGTTGCCGGTGACGTTTTCCAGGTGGTCGTCTCACAAAGATTCGTGCAAGATTTGAAAGTAAGTGCTGACCAGGTTTACGCAGTCTTGAGAGCGCTAAATCCAAGTCCCTATATGTATCTACTCCAGCTTGAGGACGAGGGTGGAATCTATTGGATCGTCGGCAGCAGTCCAGAAGCTTTAGTGAGAATAAACCAGCAAAGAATCATCTCTCACCCTATCGCTGGCTCTCGACCCAGGGGGGCAAACCCCACGCAAGACCTTGAACTGGAGCGAGAGCTGCTGGCTGACAAAAAGGAACAATCGGAGCATTTGATGCTTGTGGATCTAGCACGCAATGACCTATTGAGAAGTTGTGAGCCGACATCTGTGAGGGTGGATGAGTTTATGACCGTGCACAGGTACAGTCACATCATGCATCTTGTAAGCACCGTCGCGGGGAAGCTTCGCAACGGCGTGTCACGCGTGAGTGCTGTGACGTCAGCATTTCCAGCAGGGACTCTTAGTGGAGCACCAAAGCCAATGGCACTCGAAATCATCGAAAGACTTGAGCCAATAAACCGAGGACTGTTTGGGGGAGTTGTCGGTTATTTCGATTTTCAAGGTAACGCGGATTTAGCAATAGCAATCAGAACGGCGCTTATCAGGGATTCAAAGGCCTTTGTGCAAGCGGGAGCCGGAATCGTGCTAGACAGTGACCCCGAGAGCGAATTCGCAGAGACTCTGGCAAAAGCCAGAGTGATTCAAAAAGCAATCTCAATAGCGAACAGCAGAGCTGACGATGCTTAGGTTATTGATTCTTTTAGGTGGATTGGCACTTGCTTTTATTGGACTGAGTCTAAATTGGGTTTCAATCCCGGAGAACTCCATCTCCGCAACTGGATTTGAAGCCTTGAGTTTGGCCGGTGCATTCCTAATTGTGCTGGGCTTGGGGGTATTTATGATTTTTTACTTCAAACCTCTGGCGCAAAGAATCCTTGCTTCCTTGTTAGGTCTGATAACTGTCTATTTGATTTTCATCTCTGCGAATTCCCTGCTGAATTTCGAACCAATCCTGGACAGACTGCTTTCAGCAACTGGTGCGATTGGGACAAGTCCCGCGGTGAGTTTTCAATCTGCAAACATTTCCGTCTATTTCATTGGGCTAGGTGTTTACGCATTCGGCAATGTTTTTGTTCTTGTCAAACCCAGACAATCAAAAGGCGGAAAAAGAATTAGCTCAAAAAATGACGGAGATGACCCAATCGGTATCTGGGATAGTCAATCTTGATAAGCTTTATTTGGAGGTTTTCATGAGTCACGACGCTAACGACCCCGGTCACGGTCACACGATTGCAGCATGGACTGCGGTAACCATAATTATGGTTGCTACAGCCATAGGAACAGTCTTTTTCTTTTTGGACATACCGCTTATGGTTTGGATCAGCGTGGGATTGGCATTGGTTGGCCTCATTGTCGGGTATGTGCTGAGACAAATGGGATATGGCTCAAAACCAAAAATCTGAGCTACTGGCGGGGCTTTACGATTCTGCGCTGAAAAACACTCGCAAGAGAATTGAGGAAGTCGGGCTGGATAAACTCAAGTCTCTTGCCCAGGCTCGACAACCACTTGACGCCCTTGGCTTCTTTGAAGGCTCCGAGCTGTCAGTAATTGCCGAAATAAAGCGAGCATCGCCATCTCGGGGTCATCTTTCAGATATTGCCGATCCGGTTGCCCTTGCAAAGGTTTATGAGAATGCTGGTGCTTCCGCCATTTCTGTGCTCACCGAAGAGTCGGGCTTTAAGGGATCAGTTAGGGATTTGGAGCAAGTAAGCGGGCAGGTCTCCATACCCACCCTTCGCAAGGACTTCATATCAATCAGCGAACAGATACTGGAAGCAAAAGCGTTTGGTGCATCTATGGTGTTGCTAATCATGCTTGGATTGGACGATGATCAATACAAAGAGCTTTTTGACTATGCGATGGAGCTTGGGCTAGAAGTGCTTGTTGAGACACACTCGGAGCATGAAATAGAGCGGGCAATGGCAAGAGAGGTAAACCTCCTCGGAATCAACACCAGAAATTTGAATACCTTCGAGACCGATATAACCCTTTTTGAAAAACTTGCAGCTCAATTGCCAGAGGGGGTAATTCGAGTTGCGGAGAGCTCTGTAAAGAGCATTGAAGACGCGAAAAGTTATCGCTCAGCGGGAGCAGACGCTGTTTTAGTCGGTGAAGCACTGGTGACAGGTGATGCGAAATATTTAATCGAAGGGTTCAGACAGTTCTAAAGGTGATTTAGAATTTCACAATGAGCGAGTTACGACTAAGTGAGCAGGTTGGTCCATATTTCGGGGAGTATGGCGGCAGATATGTGCCCGAGCCACTGATTGCCGCCTTGGATCAGCTAGATCAGGTTTATAGTGAGGCCCGCAACGATTCGGAGTTTCTCGACACTCTGGATATGCTTCATCGCGAGTACACCGGCAGGCCCAGTGTTTTGACAGAGGCCACTAAATTTGCACAAGCAGTTGGAGATGTAAGAGTCTTTCTCAAAAGAGAGGATCTCAACCACACTGGCTCACACAAGATAAACAACGTCATGGGCCAGGCGCTGCTTGCAAAGAGAATGGGCAAGAGGCGCATCATTGCCGAAACAGGCGCTGGTCAACACGGTGTAGCCTCAGCCACCGCCGCAGCGTATTTTGGGCTCGAGTGCGTCGTTTATATGGGTGAGGTAGATACCGAGCGCCAAGCCCTAAATGTTGCAAGAATGAGGCTATTGGGCGCCCAGGTCGTGGCCGTTAGAACGGGAACTAGAACCCTGAAAGATGCAATCAATGAGGCGATGCGCGACTGGGTGGCAAACGTTGAATCAACTCACTATCTTCTTGGCACCGTCGCTGGTCCTCATCCTTTTCCAACCATGGTTCGCGATTTCCACAGTGTGATCGGAAAAGAAGCCAAGCAGCAAATGCATGAACGAACGGGCAGGAACCCTGACTACGTAATTGCCTGTGTTGGAGGAGGATCGAATGCAATTGGCATCTTCCACGAATTCTTGGACGACAAAGACGTAAAACTCATTGGTTATGAAGCAGCTGGAGACGGTATCGATACACCGATGCACTCAGCCACAATTTCGATGGGAACTCCTGGAGTTCTGCATGGGGCTCGTAGCTACATGCTTCAGGATGAGGATGGTCAAACTATGGATTCTCATAGCATTTCGGCGGGCCTTGATTACCCCGGTGTTGGCCCAGAACATGCCTGGCTGAAAGATCTCGGCAGAGCAGAGTATCGCGACATTACAGACAAGCAAGCTATGGATGCTATGGCACTGCTGTCCAGAACAGAGGGCATTATCCCTGCCATTGAAACCGCCCATGCGCTCGCTGGGATTGAGAGGATAGCCAAGGAGCATCCAGGTGCACACGTTTTGGTGAATCTAAGCGGAAGAGGCGACAAAGACATGGAAACCGCTGCCCGTTATTTCCAGCTAACTGGAGTGGATCGTGTGGTCGGCGATGAGTGAGGTCGAAAATCTCCTTAGTGCCAACCCGAACACCCTAGTTGGGTACTTCCCAGCAGGCTATCCAACAATTGAGGACAGCGTCGAAGCTTGTCTTGCAATGATCCGGGGTGGAGTTGAAATTCTTGAATTGGGCGTTCCCTACAGTGATCCAATTATGGATGGACCCGTAATTCAAAAGGCAACAGAGGTGGCCAGGTCTAACGGTTTTCGCCTTCGGGATACTTTTGAAATTATCCGCAAAATCCGAAATCAAACTGATGTTCCAATACTGGTAATGACATATTGGAACCCCGTGATCCGGATGGGGCTGGGGGAGTTCGCCCAGCAACTGAAGGACGCTGGCGCAAATGGGCTGATCACTCCTGACTTAATTCCAGATGAAGCCGCTGAATGGATAGAAATCAGTGATGAATTAGGTTTGGACAGAGTTTTCCTAATTGCTCCTAGCTCAAGTGACGAGCGTATAAAACGAAATGCCGAGTCTTCCAGGGGCTTTGTCTACACGGTATCAACAATGGGAATTACAGGCGAGCGAGAGAATCTTGACGCGCTTGCCCGGGCAACTGTTGAAAGACTTAGGGCTGTTTCTCAGCGGCCAACGGCTGTTGGTGTGGGAATCAGTACCGGCGAGCAGGTAAGAGAAGTTAACACTTATGCCAACGGTGCAATCGTTGGCACTGCCTTCATAAAGGCATACGCCGATGCTGGACTGTCCGGACTTGTCGAGAAAACAAAGGAGCTAGCGGAGGGCTTAGAATTACAGCGTGATTAGCTCAATACCCTCCCCAGAAATTTCCTACATCGACCTCGGTCCTCTTAGGCTGCACTTCTACGCCCTATTCATTTTGACCGGGATAGTTCTAGCGGTTCTGCTAAGTGATTATCGCTTGCACAAGCGTGGCGCTGAGCGAGGCGTGATGCTTGATATTGCTCTTTGGGCGGTGCCCTTTGGAATCTTGGGTGGAAGACTCTTTCACGTTGTTACACACCCAAGGGATTATTTTTATCAAGGTGCAGATTTCTTAGCAATCTTCTACGTCTGGGAAGGCGGGTTAGCAATTTATGGGGCCCTTCTTCTGGGTGCAGTTGGTGCATATCTTGGTGCCAGACAGGCTGGAATAAAGTTCTGGTCATTGGCTGATGCAATAGCCCCTGGACTCTTGCTGGCTCAGGCTATAGGGAGATGGGGAAACTACTTCAACCAAGAATTGTTTGGATTGCCAACCGATTTGCCCTGGGCTTTGGAAATACCTTCAAGCAATCCCGCTTATCCTGCGGGCTTTCCAGATGGAGTCACCTTTCATCCCACATTCGCCTATGAAATGCTCTGGTCACTCACCGGCGTCGTCCTGTTGCTGATCATTGACAGACGCTTCAACATGAGGTTCGGAAGACTCTTCGGTTTATATCTGGTCATCTACTCTGCCGGTCGAGCCTGGATTGAGGCGATTCGCATTGATCCAAGCGAGATTATCCTAGGTTTGAGGATAAATATTTGGTCCGCGATTGTTGGCTTAATCGTGGGTATGACAATTATCATTGTTCAGCACTACAGGCATAGGGGCATAGAAAGCTCCATATTCCGAGCCCAAAAGGTTGCGGATTCAGAGGCAGAACTAACTGCAGAGCCGAAGTAAGTTAACTAGAGTAAAACTTCGGGCCAATGTCGCCCCGATATAGACGATCGGAGTTTTAATGACCGCTAGCCCATTTTGGAGATTTAGCAACTACCCGCAGACCACTGATCTGTATGACGCGGCCTACGAAAAGGACGCTTGTGGTGTGGCGATGGTTGCAACTCTTCGCGGCTATGGTGGCAATGACATTGTGCAGACCGCACTTGGTTCTCTTTGTAATCTGGAGCACAGAGGGGCTGTGGGCAGTGATGCTGGAACCGGAGATGGTGCCGGGATACTTCTGCAATTACCCCACGCATTCTTCAAAGAAGTTACAGATTTTAAACTCCCGGAAGCCGGCTATTACGGTGCAGGTCTAGTTTTTGAAGACACTGACCAGGCAAAGCGCCTTCAGGAGCGCAAGGCTTTTGAGGTTATTGCCAAGCAGGAGGGCCTGAATGTGCTGGGTTGGCGAGAGATTGAGACGAATCCAGATGTCTTAGGAGATTTGGCGAGAGATGCAATGCCTTATATCGGTCAGGTTTTCATTGTTGGAAACAATGATGAGGCTGATCTAGAACTGGAGCGTATGCTTTTCAGGGCGCGTAAACGGAGCGAGCGTGAATTAGGTCTCTACCATCCCACGCTGTCGTGCAGGACAATCGTTTACAAGGGAATGCTCACCACCCTTCAGTTGCAGCCTTTCTATAGTGATCTTCAGGACGACAGGGTTGAATCAAAAATGGCGCTTGTTCATTCACGGTTCAGCACAAACACCTTTCCATCATGGCCACTGGCCCACCCATTCAGGCTTATTGCTCACAACGGTGAGATCAACACCGTCAAAGGAAACACAAATTGGATGGCCGCGAGAGAAGAAACCCTAGAAAGCCCGGAGATAGGGGACTTGAACCCACTGAGGCCAATTGTGACTCCAGGGGCGAGTGACTCAGCAAGTTTCGATGAGGTTTTGGAATTACTTCACCTTTCAGGAAGGTCATTGCCGCATGCAATCATGATGATGATTCCAGAGGCGTGGGAGAAGCAAAAGGACATGGACCCCGACCTCAGGGCTTTTTACGAGTACCACAGCCTTCTAATGGAGCCCTGGGATGGCCCTGCCAGTGTTACCTTCACTGACGGAAGTCTTGTCGGAGCGACACTGGATCGAAACGGTTTGCGCCCTGGTCGCTACATGGTTACCGATGATGGGCTAGTAATCCTTGGCAGTGAAACGGGCGTTTATGAGATTGACCCATCAAAAGTCATCGAGCGTGGACGTCTGCAGCCGGGAAAAATGTTTTTGGTTGATACTGATGCCGGTCGAATCATTAGTGATGCAGAAATTAAGAAAACCATGGCAGACATTGATGACTGGGCCGCCAGACTTGAAAACAACAGGCTTAACCTACGCGATTTACCAGAGAGAGATCACGTCCGCCACTCAACCGCAAGCGTTGAGCGCAGGCAGAGAATGTTTGGATACACAGAGGAAGAGCTCAAAGAGATAATCGGGCCAATGGCACTGAAAGGTATTGAGCCAATTGGAGCGATGGGGACTGACACGCCAATTGCAGCCCTGAGTGATCGACCAAGACTTCTTTTTGATTACTTCACCCAACAGTTTGCGCAGGTGACAAATCCGCCACTGGATGCCATTCGCGAGGAAGTTGTGACCAGTCTCAGCAGCATTATTGGACCCGAGGGAAACATCCTGAACCTTACCGAGAATAGCGAAAGGCGCATGGTCGTTGACTTTCCGGTTTTAGATAACGATGAGATGGCCAAGATCAAGCACATCAAACAAGCAGGCACAGGATACACACACATCGTCGACGCCCGCTACCTAGTTGATGGCGGTGAAATTGCTTTAGCTTCAAGGCTTGAAGAGCTTGCCGCCGGCGTTGACAAAGCTATCCAAGATGGAGCCAGTTTTGTTGTTATCAGCGACCGTGACAGCAACCGCGAACTGGCACCTATTCCATCACTGTTAGCAACAAGTGCTATTCACCACCATTTGATCAGAAAAGGCACCCGCACCAAAGTTGGATTGGTGGTTGAGGCTGGTGACGTTAGAGAGGTTCATCACGTAGCTGTTTTGGTTGGGTTTGGAGCAGCGGCTGTAAACCCCTACCTGGCCCTAGAAACAGCAGAGGAAATGGTCAGAACCAAGCACCTTCTAAACATCACCACAAAAACTGCCACCGCTAACCTGGCAAAGGCACTTGGTAAGGGTGTGCTGAAGGTGATGAGCAAGATGGGCATTAGCACTGTCAGCTCGTATAGCGGAGCTCAATGTTTTGAGGCTGTTGGCCTTCACCAGGAACTGGTTGATCGATTCTTCACCGGGACCACCAGTAAACTCGGTGGTGTAGGGCTGGACATTCTTCACAAAGAGATCGAACATCGACACCAGAAGGCTTACCCTATCGAGGAGCATGAGCAAGTCGGACTCGAAGTAGGTGGTGAACTCAAGTGGCGCAGGGAGGGACCTCCGCACCTGTTCAATCCAGAAACAGTTTTCAAGTTGCAGCACTCCACCCGAGCAGGACGCTACGACATCTTCAAGCAGTACACCAA
>CAJXVY010000013.1 GCA_913062665.1 uncultured Micrococcales bacterium | reverse complement strand
GTCTACTCCGATTCGCCCTCGGAGGGAACAGGCATTGATTTCTCAAGTTGCAGCAAGAACTCAACGTTTGACTGAGTATCTTTCAACCTGGTCATCACCAGTTCCAGTGCCTGCTGCTGCTCTAATCCAGCGAGTGCACGTCTTAGCTTCCAGATGATCTTGGTTTCTTGCGGACTCATAAGCATCTCTTCGCGCCTTGTTCCGCTGGCGTTGATGTCAACCGCAGGGAAGATGCGCTTATCGGCAAGCGCTCTAGAAAGCCTTAGCTCCATGTTTCCAGTTCCCTTGAACTCCTCAAAGATAACCTCATCCATCTTCGAACCGGTCTCAACCAGAGCGGTTGCCAGGATGGTCAACGATCCACCGTTTTCAATGTTTCGAGCTGCTCCGAAGAACTTCTTTGGTGGGTAAAGAGCAGAGGAATCAACACCACCGGAGAGAATTCGACCGCTGGCCGGAGCACTTAGGTTGTATGCCCTTCCGAGTCTTGTAATCGAATCCAAAAGCACAACCACATCATGTCCCATTTCAACCAAGCGCTTTGCGCGCTCAATAGCCAATTCGGCAACCGTGGTGTGGTCATCCGCTGGGCGGTCAAAGGTGGAGGCAATGACCTCTCCCTTGACGGTTCGCTGCATGTCTGTAACCTCTTCTGGGCGCTCATCAACCAAGACCACCATCAAGTGAACCTCAGGGTTATTTGCGGTGATTGAGTTGGCGATTGCTTGCAGAATCAAAGTCTTTCCAGCTTTTGGAGGAGAAACGATTAGTCCTCGTTGACCCTTACCTATCGGGCTAACCAAATCGATGATTCTGGTCGAGAGCTTCTTGGCTTCGGTCTCAAGTCGCAGGCGAGCATCGGGGTAGAGAGGGGTTAGCTTTGCAAAATCAATCCTGTCGGCTAGATCCGCAACAGCTATTCCGTTGACTGAATCAACCCTGGCCAATGCGTTGAATTTTTGTCGGCTGTTCTGTGGCTCACCTTCCTTGGGAGCCTTAATCACACCGACAACTGCATCACCCTTGCGCAGGCCATTTTTCTTTACCTGCCCCAGGGAGACATAAACATCGTTTTGCCCGGGAAGGTAACCACTGGTTCGCAAAAACGCATAGTTATCCAGGACATCCAGAATTCCAGCAACCTGAATCAACTCATCGTCATCACTGATTTCTGGCTCAACATCCTCGCCCCCGCGGCGACGATCACGATATCGGTTGCGACGATTGCGGTTATTGCCTCGTCGATTCTCACCGTTGTCTTCACGATCGGCTTGGCTGTCCTCGCTCTGGCGTTGCTCCTGCGAGGATGCCTCGGACTTTTCGTCAGCTGGTTTTTCTGCATCGCTTGAATCGGAGGTCTTTGCTTTTGAAGTGGTCCGGCGGCGAGCGGGCTTTTTAGCCTCTCCACTCTCATCCGTTTTCACTGGGGCTGAATCTTGACTGTTCTCGGTTTGAGACTCAACCTTCTCAGTCTTGGGCTCAGTCTTCTTTTCTTCTGCGGATTCGGCTTTTGCTTTAGTTGTCTTTGCCGCGGTGGTTCTTTTTCTCGCAGGTTGCTTCTGTTCGGTTTCTTCCATGAACTAAATAACTCTTTCTTTTCCCCGGCAGAACGCCATAAAGGGGGTTTAGTTGAATCGCACAGTGAGCGAACGCTCTATTCCTCGTGCACCTCTACGCTAGCACCTTTTGAGTCAACCGCCAACATTAATACCTGCCAATGTGGATAATTCTTTTCTGCAAAAGCTTGGACATCGAGTCTTTTTTGGGGATTTGGCTCCAAAATCAACACCGAAGGACCGGCTCCGCTGACAACTGCAGGGTGGCCCAGCTCCCTCAGCTTGACAATTAACTCCTGCGTCTCAGGCATAGCGCTGGCTCGGTAGTCTTGGTGGAGTCTGTCCTCAGTTGCAGGGAGCATAAGCTCTGGCGAAGAGATCAACGCTGCAACCAGCAATGCCGACCTGGACAGGTTGAAAACAGCATCCTCATGAGGCACCGAATCAGGCTGCAGCGACCTTGCCAGCTTCGTCGACATCTGATTGGGCGGCACCATCACGATTGGCGAAACTCCTCGGTGAACCCTGAGTTGCTTATGGTGAGGACCCTCGGAGTCGGTCCAGGCAATGGTCATCCCACCAAATAGAGCAGGCGCTACGTTATCCGGGTGACCTTCCAAGACAGTTGCAAAATCAAGTAGTTGCTGCTCGGAGAACGAATGCTGCTTTCCAAGCAGTCCCGCAGCCAACATGATGCCGCCAGCTACTGCGGCTCCGGATGAACCCATACCTCTGCCGTGAGGTATCTGGTTATTTGTGGTGAGCCTTAGCCCAGGTAATTTCTCACCGGTTCGCTCAAACACCAAATTAAGGGCTTTGAAAACGAGATTGCTCTCGTCGGTTGGGATGTCGCCTTTACCCTCACCTTGAACCACAACTTCTAAGCCGGATTCAATCGTTTCCGCTTGGTATTCGTCATAGTAATTTAGGGCGATGCCCAAAGTGTCAAACCCAGGCCCAAGATTGGCGCTGGTTGCGGGTATGCGGACGTTTACCTTCATGATTTCTCAAGTCCCAAACTACTGGCTACGCTGGCTGCGTCGGCGCTGACCCGCTTCGGTTTGATTCTTCTGCCACGCTCGTCTTTCAAAGCCCAGTCAGGGTCTTTCAAACCGTGACCGGTAACCGTGATCACCACTGTGTCGGCTTTTGGTAGATCTCCAAGCTTTTTGTGTTTGAAAAGGCCTGCGGCTCCCGCAGCGCTACTCGGTTCAACAAAAACACCACACTCTTGAGAGAGGAACCTGTGCATCCACAAAAGCTCTTTATCTGTTGCGAATGCAAAATTACCCTCTGTCTCCTTCTTTGCCTGCTGAGCCAAATCCCAGCTGGCTGGGTTACCAATCCGGATTGCGGTTGCAATCGTTTCTGGCTTTTGCACGGGTGCGCCTTTGATAAAAGGGGCTGCGCCCTCCGCCTGAACGCCCCAGAGCTTTGGGAACTTCTTTATTCTTCCCTCTTTGATTTCTTCTGTGTAGCCGAGGTGGTAGGCGGAAATATTTCCTGCATTTCCAAGCGGCATCGCATGTAAATCAGGCTCCCTACCTAAAACATCAACAACTTCAAAACTTGCAGTTTTTTGACCCATCAGTCGATCTGGGTTTACCGAGTTGACCAGAAACACCGGGTAGTTCTCATCCAACTCCCGAGCAATAGACAAACAGTCATCGAAATTACCCTTCACCTGGATAATCTGCGCTTTGTGGGCAATGGCTTGACTCAGTTTGCCGTAGGCAATCTTTCCATTCGGGACCAGAACCACACTCTGCATACCCGCCTTGGTTGCATAAGCTGCGGCTGCTGCCGAGGTGTTTCCAGTGGAAGCTGCAACCACCGCCTTTGCACCTCTTCCCAAGGCTTTACTTACTGCGGTTGTCATCCCTCGATCTTTGAATGAACCGGTTGGGTTCATTCCTTCAAACTTAAGGTAAACCTCGCCAACGTCTAATAGTTTTGCAAGTGCCGGGGCACCTATCAGCGGAGTGCCGCCCTCACCCAGGGTTACAACCGGATCGCTGTCGTCCCAGTTCAACCTGTCCGCGTATTCGCGAATAACTCCGCGCCACTGATGTGCCATCTACACACCCTCCACTCTCACTTGGCCCTTGAACTCGGCCACGACCTCACTTTGGTTCAGCTTCTCGATCAGCTCATGCAAACTTCGTTCGCTAGTTTCGTGAGTGATAACGGTCAACAAAACAGTTTCGCTTTCAGAGTCGATGGTGGACTGTTCCAAAGTTTCAACGCTGATTTCAAGCTCGGCAAACATAGAGGCTATTACGGCCAATACACCTGGTTCATCTTTCACTTCTAAGGAGACTTGGTAACGGGTGACAATATCTTCAATCGGCAGGATCGAGAGCTTCGCATGGGTCGACTCGTTCAAAGTTGAACCCCCTCCAAAGTGACGCTTTGCAGCCATAACCACATCCCCCAAAACAGCACTCGCAGTCTCAATACCGCCAGCTCCAGCACCGTAGAACATCAGTTCGCCACTCGCCTCACTTTCAACAAAAACCGCATTGAAAGCTCCTCTGACACTGGCGAGTGGGTGGGTTTGAGGGATAAGAGTCGGATGCACCCTTGCAGCAATTGAATCATCGTCAATTCGCTCGCACACAGCTAACAGCTTCACCGTATAGCCAGCATCTTTGGCTGACTCAATATCTAGCTGAGTTATCTTTTCAATTCCCTCGGTGTAAACATCGTCTATGTGAACCTCGGTATGAAAAGCCAACGAAGAGAGAATGGCGGCCTTTGCCGCTGCATCAAAACCGCCCACATCCGCAGTCGGATCTGCCTCGGCATAACCCAGCTTCTGTGCCTGCTCCAATGCCGCATCAAAACTTGCACCGGTTGATTCCATCTGATCCAAAATAAAGTTCGTAGTTCCGTTGACGATTCCCATGATGCGAGTAACGGTGTCGCCCGCCAGCGATTCCCTCAGCGGTCTGATTATTGGAATCGCCCCTGCAACGCTTGCTTCGTAATAAACCTGAGCCCCCACACGCTCCGCCAGTTCAAAAATTTCAGGTCCGTGATTCGCCAGTAGCGCTTTATTTGCTGTAACAACATCGCTACCTGACTCCAAAGCCATGCGCACGTGCTCCAAAGCTGGCTGGATTCCGCCAATCAATTCAACGACGATGTCTGACCCCAAGATCACTGACTCAGCATCGGTAGTAAGGAATTCTTTGGGTATCGAGTAATCCCTGGATGCGTCCAATGACCTAACCAGCACCCCAGAAATCTGCAGTTGCGCACCAATTCTGCTAGCCAGTTCATCGGCATCCTCTTGGATTAGCTTGAAAACCTGAGACCCAACGGAACCGGCTCCAAGCAGACCAATCCGGATTGGTCTGTAATCAGCTCTCATCAACAAGTTCCGTTCTGTAACCCTCATCCCGAGCGAGCATGTCTTGCTCAGTCTCTCCTCTTACCAAAAGTCTTGATTGACCACCGCGAACACTCGCGATTGGCGGTCTTCCCAAATAGTTGTAGTTAGATGCTAGCGAATAGCAGTAGGCGCCTGTTGCAGGAACTGCGATCAATTCATTGATTGCCAGATCGGATGGCAGATAGGTGTTATTCACAACGATGTCTCCGCTCTCGCAGTGTTTGCCAACCACTCGGGCCAAAACCGGCTCTGCCGCAGTTGCGCGACTGGCGAGCGAAGCTGAATATTCAGCTCCGTAAAGACTGCTTCGTAAGTTATCGCTCATTCCCCCGTCAACAGAAACATACCTGCGAATGGCGCTTTTTCCGTCGGTGGTTACCTCCACATCTTTTAGGGTTCCGACGTTATATAACGTCACTCCACTTGGCCCGGCGATGATTCTTCCTGGCTCAAAGCAAAGGTTGGGAGGTTCAATTCCAAGTTCGGCAGAAATCGAAGCAACATTTGAGATGATTCTTTCGGCCAACTCTTTTATGTTCAGCGGCTTTTCGTTTTCAACGTAGGCTATTCCAAATCCCCCGCCCAGATTAAGTTCTGGAACTTCATCTTTGGCTGACAGTTTGGCGTGAAGCTCAAGCAACCTGCGGGCCGCCTCGATGAATCCATCCACAACAAAAATCTGCGAGCCGATATGTGAGTGAAGGCCCAAAAATTTAAGGGAAGAGTGGGATCGGATGGTCTCCACCAGCGACTCCACTTGCTCAATTGGAACTCCAAATTTTTGATCTTCCCTGGCTGTGGCCAAAAATTCGTGAGTGGACGCATGCACTCCACTATTCACTCTCAGTCGAACGCCCTGGACAACTGAATTGCTCTCAGCGATTGAAGCAATTCGCTCAATTTCGAGTTCGGAATCGATAACAATTGAGTTCACTCCGTGAGAGACCGCTCTGCTGATCTCGCTGAGGGATTTATTGTTTCCGTGCATTCCAATTTTGGCACCCTCGAAGCCCGCAGCCAGCGCAACTGCCAACTCCCCGCCACTTGCAACGTCAATTGAATAGCCCTCCTGATGGACCCAGCGAGCAATTTCAGTTGTCAACAGTGCTTTCGCCGCATAGTACATGCGGACGTCAATCCCTATGTCTCTAGCTGGGGCAGAAAAAGCTCTCTTCAAGAGATTCAGGCGATTGCGAAATTCATCCTCATCGATTACGTAAAGAGGTGTTCCATATTTGCTCGCGAGCTCACCAACTCCAACACCGCCAATTTGAATCTCGCCGGTGCCGTCTCTTTTCACGCTGGCAGGCCAAATCCTCTCCGGCAGCAGATTTAGGTCCGTCGGAGTTTGTAGCCATTCTGGAGCTAGTGGGTTTTTCAAGTCACATCCGTTCTGGGGCACTGACACCCAATAATCTCAAACCATTGGACAAAACAACAGTGGTCGCCGAATTCAATACAAGTCTTGAATCGTGAATTGGCTCGACTTCTTTGCCGGCCAAAGGCGTAACCCTGCATGCGTCGTACCATCGGTGATAGTTGCCAGCGAGCTCCTCAAGATACCGGGCGATTCTGTGAGGTTCACGATTTTCAGCAGCTATTTTCACAACCGCTGGAAACTCTGCAATTTTTGCAATCAACGAATTTTCAGTCGGATGTTCAAGCAGGGCGGGGTCAAATCTTTCATCGCTTATGCCAAAACTTTCAGCATTATTGCTGACCTGGATAGTTCTTGCGTGTGCATATTGAACATAGAAAACCGGGTTGTCGTTGGTTTGTTTTGCCAAAAGGTCAAGATCAATGTCGAGATTAGAGTTGGCACTCGACCTGGTAAGCGCATACCTTGCCGCATCATTGCCAACCGCATCCACTAGATCTTCCAGAGTGACCACTGTGCCAGCTCGCTTGCTCATGCGGACAGGCTTTCCGTCTTTTACAAGGTTGACCATTTGACCGATGAGAATTTCTAGGTTATCCCCCGGCTTGTCACCAAATGCCGCACACATCGCCATCATTCGCTGAACATATCCATGATGGTCAGCCCCGAGCATGATTATTGCTTTATCGAAACCGCGCTCTCTCTTGTCTAGGTAGTAAGCGAGGTCACCTGCAATATAGGCGGGTTCTCCGTCACTTTTTATTACAACTCTGTCGTTGTCATCTCCGAACTCAGTTGACCTCAGCCAAACTGCCCCTTCTTTGTCGAAAATGTGACCTTTGCTTCTAAGGCGTTCGATTGCTCGATTTACCGCATCTGATTCATGCAACGAGTTTTCGTGAAAGTAGACATCGAACTCAACCCCGAAGTTTGCCAATGAAGTCTTGATGTCTGAGAACATCAACTCCACCCCTTCGGCCCTGAATGTCTCAAGTGCCTGATCCTCCGGAAGCTGGAGAACACCCTCCCCGCGGCTTTCAATTACGCGCTGGGCTATGTCTTGGATGTATTGTCCGCCATATCCATCCTCGGGGGCCGGTAAAGACTTGGCGGAAGCGTAAAGCGAACTAGCAAAGCGATCGATTTGTGCACCGTGATCATTGAAGTAGTACTCACGAGTTACCTCGGCCCCTTGAAACTCCAAGATCCTTGCAAGCGAATCCCCCAGAGCTGCCCACCGTGTACCTCCAAGATGAATTGGGCCGGTTGGATTTGCAGAAACAAACTCAAGATTTAGTTTCTGCCCAGAGTAAGAGTTCCCTGCTCCAAAGCTTGCTCCCGCAACCACCACCTCTGGCAAGATCGACGCTGCCGAAGCGGTGTCCAAAAAGATGTTTAGAAATCCTGGTCCAGCAATCTCCAATTTGCTGAGGCCTTCAGTATCGGCAAGCTCCTGAACTAGATTTTGAGCAAACTCTCTTGGATTGGTATCAGCCTGTTTTGCAAGTTGCATCGCAATATTTGTCGACCAGTCACCGTGCTCGCGGTTTTTTGGCCTCTCCACAACAATTTTTTCGGGAAGCTGAAGCTGGTAGCCCTTTTTCTCCGCCAGGCTCAAAACAGAGCGGGCGATAATTTCTGAAAGTTGTTCCGGGGTCAAGATAATCCTCAGCTCGAGCCTATAAGTCTAACTTAGAACGTGCGGTGTTAGAGTTTTCTCGCTGGCCCCCATAGCTCAGGGGATAGAGCACCGCTCTCCGGAGGCGGGTGCGTAGGTTCGAATCCTACTGGGGGCGCCGC
>CAJXVY010000012.1 GCA_913062665.1 uncultured Micrococcales bacterium | reverse complement strand
CCCGTTCGAGTGTCAACTTTAACCTTTGTACCTTGTTCCAAAAACAGCGGGACTTGGATACTTGCGCCAGTTTCTAGCGTGGCAGGCTTGGTTCCACCGCTCGAGCGATCACCTTGTAGACCGGGCTCGGTGAAAGTAACCTCCAAAATCACAGAGGGTGGCATCTCAATATATAGTGGTTCGCCGTTGTGAGTTGCAACTGTAATCATTTGCTCTTCGAGAATGTAATCAGAAGAATCACCCACCACGGACTTAGGAACGGTGATTTGATCGTAGGTTTTGGTGTCCATAAATACGAATCCCTCGCCATCGTTGTATAAATACTGCATCTCAGCCCTATCTACATTGGCGAGGTCTATCTTCACTCCCGCGTTAAAGGTCTTGTCAATAACTTTCCCATTGACAACATTCTTTATCTTTGTTCGCACGAACGCACCACCCTTGCCGGGCTTGACGTGCTGAAACTCTTGGACCATCCAAAGCTGTCCATCTAATGAGAGAACTGTGCCATTTTTTATGTCATTACTTGTTGCCAATTAGTCGCCTCTTCTTGATTCAATCTCTGCCAGAGCGTGCAGATAAACATTTTTTCCAAACCCTGCAATTGTTCCTGTAACCACCGGTGCCACCACGCTTAGCTGCCTGAATGTCTCTCTACCAGCAGGATTGCTCAGGTGGCACTCTATGGCAATCAGCCCGCTAGCGGTGTGAGACGCCAATGCGTCCCTGAGTCCGTAGCTGTAGTGAGTAAAAGCACCCGGGTTGATAACAATGTCCTTTTTCTCTAGCTGTGCTTTTTGAATCGCCTCGATGAGGTCACCCTCTGAATTGGACTGCATCCAATCAAAACTAACCTTCGAGTTCTCTCTCAACCAGTTCTCAATATCCTTCAGGCTTTCGGTTCCGTAAACCTCAGGCTCTCGCCGACCGAGCATGTTTAGGTTCGGTCCATTGAGTATTAACGTATGCATCCTCTTAGGCTAGTCAATTATTGATTGGTAGGTGGCAAAAAGCTCCTCTTCAGTGAGCGAAGATGTGATTTCTGGTTTACCGAAATCCTTCAAGGTGACAAACCTAAGAATCCCGCCACGAACCTTTTTGTCCTTTTTCAGAGCGTCGAATAACTGTGGCCAACGATCTCCCCGGTAGCTAATTGGCAAACCCAGTGAAGACAGGATTGAGCGATGGCGATCTACCTGTTTCTCATCAAGATGACCCTTGGCAAGCGATAGCTCTGCTGCATAGACCATTCCTATCGAGATAGCTGCCCCATGGCGCCACTGATATCTCTCCACATGCTCTATGGCGTGACCGAGGGTATGACCGTAGTTGAGAAATTCCCGATCTCCGCTCTCACGAAAATCGCTCTCAGTCACCTTTCGTTTTATTGAAATAGAGCGGTTGATTAGCTCCTCAAGCAACTCTGAGTCAGACTTGACAACGGAATCAACATTAGCCTCGATTAGGCTCAATATCTCTGGTTGATAGACGAATCCATACTTGACAACTTCAGCAAACCCTGCGGTCAGGTCGTGCTTAGGGAGAGTCTCTAAAGTGTTAATGTCTGCAATCACGGCTGAAGGTAGGTAAAACGTACCAACCAGATTTTTACCCTCAGAGGTGTTCAATCCGGTTTTGCCACCGATAGCCGCATCAACCATGGCCAATAGCGTTGTTGGGATGGCAACGTACTTAACGCCGCGCAACCAAGTACTGGCGATAAAGCCAGCCATGTCGGTGGTGGCGCCACCACCAAAACCAATGACAGCATCATTTCGATTGAAGTCAGCCTGTCCCATGATCTGCCACGCAAAGCTCGCAACCTCAACCCGCTTACTATCGTCCCCGTCAGGAATTCCAGCCAATAAGACTTCGAACTGGTGTGAGTCTAGGTTTTCTTTTAGTTGCTCGGCTGAAGCCGTCAAAGCCTGTGGGTGAACCACAAGAACCTTTTTGACACCCTCTAGATGCTTATGCACCTCATCAAGCAAAGCTCGCCCTACTACTACGGGATAATCATGCATCGATACTCCTGTAAACATCTACACACTTTTCTGCCACCTGCGATAAAGGCTTGCCATCGATTGAAATCTCTAAGCTCGAAACCTTTTCGTAAGTTGGCTTTCGTGCTTCATAGATTTCAACCCAGTCCTTGTAACCATTTTTCAGCATAGGTCTCTTCTTAGAGCTCAGTAGACGCGTTTTCATCTGTTTGCCAGCGGTAGATAGATAAATAACTGTTCTCTCGGACAAAAACTTTTGATTCTCAGCCGCCAAGACAATTCCCCCGCCGGTAGCAATAACTCCTTCAAAGTCGGCAAGGGATTGTAGTTCTTGCGTTTCAAGTTTTCGAAAGTAATCCTCCCCGTAATCGTTGAAAATATCCGATATTGGTCCATGTCTAGCGATTATCAATTTGTCAGTATCTCGAAACTCCACCCCGAGCTGCTTGGCGACCTTTTTTCCAATAGTTGTTTTTCCAACCCCCATTGGGCCAATCAAGAATAATTGCCTCATTAGCGAGCTATTCGTGACCTAAGTGTTTCCGGAATTGAGCCAAGGTAGCTTTCCATGTTGCGCTTTACCTCGCTCAAACTGTCTCCGCCAAATTTCTCGAGAACCGAGTCTGCAATCACCAGTGCCGCCATCGCCTCGGCAATAATTCCAGCCGCTGGTACCGCACAAACGTCACTTCTCTGGTGGTGCGCTGTTGCCTCCTCACCGGTTGAAGTGTCGATGGTTGCCAGCGCTCGTGGAACTGTAGAGATTGGTTTCATGCCAACTCGAACACGGAGCACCTCTCCGTTTGTCATTCCACCCTCAAGCCCTCCGGCTCTATCGGTTTTTCTTGAAACCTCGTTATCGACAACCTCAATTTCGTCATGAGCTTCCGACCCCCTGCGCTTGGTGGTCTCAAGTCCATCACCGATTTCAACACTCTTCATTGCTTGAATGCTCATCAAGGCTTGGGCCAAGCGGCCATCAAGTTTTCTATCCCAGTGAACATAAGAACCGAGTCCAGGGGGTAGTCCATAGACCAGAACCTCCACGGTGCCGCCTAAAGTATCCCCGTCCTTCTTGGCTTTATCGATCTCTTCAACCATCAGGCCGCTAGTCTTAGCGTCTGCGCATCTGACCGGGTCAGCATCAAGCTGCTCTCTACTGCTTGGCTTTGGTGTGGAGTCCTCTACAAACACGGTGCCTATACTCGTGGTGTGTGAGATGACCTCGATGTCGAGTTTATGCAGAAAAGACTTGGCTAGAGAACCCAGGGCAACACGTGCGGCGGTCTCCCGAGCGCTGGCTCTTTCCAGAACAGGTCTGGACTCATCAAATCCATACTTCTGCATACCCGTAAAATCAGCATGTCCGGGGCGAGGCCTTGTTAGTGGCTGTGCTCTGGCACCTGAAAGATCATCATCAGCAACGGGCTCGGCGGACATGATTTTTTCCCATTTGGGCCATTCTGTGTTTGCTATTCGCAGAGCTATGGGTCCCCCTTGGGAGATCCCATGCCTAACACCTGAAGAGATAGAAAGTTCGTCCTGCTCAAATTTCTGCCTGGAGCCACGACCGTATCCAAGTCTTCTTCGCGCTAGCTCGCTGATTATTTGAGACCTATCGATATCTACTCCGGCTGGGAAGCCCTCCAGCACGCATATCAGTTCCGGTCCGTGAGATTCTCCAGCTGTAATCCATCTAAGCATGGGACCATTCTCCCACACGCGTCTGTAAAGCCTCTCTCATAACCGATGTCAACTGTTCGCGGTCAATTTTGGAATCAAGCTTGCTCTCATTGAACACCACGCTTTGAAGCACAGCTTGGTGCAAAAGCATTTCCAGCCCGCTTATCAAAGATTCGGAATTCTTGTTTCTATCGGAGTTATAGGCCACATCCAAAACGACTCGATGCGGCTTGTAATGGGTTCTTGCTGCAGCCGGTGTTGTATCAATCACTAAATCCACATCCTCAGAATCCTGAACAGCTATTCCCAAGCTTTCAGCCCATAAAGTTATATCGCGAACTCTCTCGGCGTTTCTTCCCGTGAATGAAATTTTGCTCTCTCTCAGAGCATAGGCAGCGCTTTTTGCGGTTGCGCCGTTGCCAATGATCTCGACCGTTTCCTTTGGAACTTGCTCAACAGACTTTGCTATGCCGTAAACATCGGTATTTAATCCAAGCGCTCTTTCTTCACTTATCAGTAAAGTGTTGCAAACACCGGTGGCCTCAGACTCTTCGTCATGACTGTCCGCAATATTGAAAGCGTCATTCTTTAGCGGCATTGTCAGCGATAGACCCTTGTAGTCTGCAAGATCGATCCGATCGATGGCTGTTTTCTCAACCGCTGCGTACTCAGCGCTCAAACCCAAAAAGTCAAAGGCAGCTAGGTGAAGAGTTGGAGAGTGGGAATGTTGGATGGGTGACCCCATCACTGCATACCTATTCATTCCAGCTCGGATTCGCTCGAATCCAGGCCTGAAAGTCCAGAACTGCCCGCTCGTGCTCGGCGAGTGTTTCAGAAAAGACCGTTTCACCCGTCGCGAGATTCACGCTGACAAAATAAAGCCAATTACCCTCCGCCGGGTTTACAGCAGCATCAATAGCCAGTCCTCCCGGATTTCCGATGGGGCCAATGGGTAGTCCACGATAGAAGTATGTGTTGTATGGGTTGGGGTCTGCCCGCTGCTCATCAGTTGTTGTGACCTTTTCGCCACCAGTTCCATAATTCACCGTAGCGTCGCTTTGCAACGGCATGTCAATTTCAAGTCGATTGTTGAAAACTGTTGAAACCCTATAAAAATCTCGCTCCAGCCGAGCCTCCAGCTGAATGAGACTTGCGAGAGTTAGCAGTTCGTGCGCGTTGGACCGGTCAAACCCGTAAAGGGCCAATTCTTGATCCAAACGCGAAAGCATGATCTCAACCAACTCTTCGGCAGTAACTCCGGGGTCTAGCTTGTAAGTAGCTGGAAAGAGGTAACCGTCAGCGGAGCCCGCTTCATTGGCGATCCCAAGGGCATCCAGGTCCTCTAGCGCAGCTGACATATCGGCCCCTGAAATCCCAATCTGTTCTTCAATCTGCTCAACGGTTTGCTTGATTGTCAAACCCTCCCGCAGTCTCAATTCTTGATAAACCCTATTCTCGCCAGCAATAATCAGCTCTACCGCTGTAAGCCCAGGAATTTGTGTCGGAAAAGAATATGTTCCTGGAAAAATTCTCGGCTCCAAATCAAGCATTGGCTGATAAACAGCGTCAAAACTCTCAACCACATCTGCTTCCAACAGAAGTCTTGCCACATCCTCGCCAGTTGCCCCCTCCGGAATGGTTATTTCCACTGGAGGACCTCCCGGTCCTGGATAGTCAGCGACTGTGAATCGGTCAACTAGTTGCTGGATTCCACCACCAACAAAGTTCCAGACAACTGCACCGGCGCCGACGAGTACGGCGAGCGACAGAAAAACAGCGGCTAGCCCACCAAAACGACGCCTCTTGCGCGGGCGGACATCTTCCTGAGTGTCAAAATCCATCTACATCTTTCGCGAGACTTGGGTTTGATAGTCCTAGCTTAAGTATCTCTGCTGCGCTGAGCGAATCAACCTCAGCCTTGGCGCTTTTTCTACCCTTCACACCGCTCAAAGCTATATTTGTGGTCATTCGCTCATCAATTAGGCGAATTGGTAGGTCAATTTCCAAGTTTTTGGCAAAAGCTATTGCGTCTTCTGTGCTGGCCGTTTTGGCCCCTTCAAGATTTAGGGGCAAGCCGATGAAAACTACTTCGATCTTTCTCTCTTGGCATTCAAACTGAATCGACTCGTAAGCGCCATCCCGAGCTACCGTTCTAAGAGGCAAGACCAGACCTTGAGATTCGAAAGCTAGACCGACTCTGACCTTCCCGACATCCACGCCCAGTGCCGTCAAGCTAGCTCCCTTTTTAGAGCTTCTATCGCTTCAGTGATCTTGGAAACATCAGTTCCGCCTCCCTGAGCGAAATCAGCCTTGCCTCCGCCGCCGCCGCCAAGAATGCCAGCTGCGAGCTTGACGAGATCTCCAGCACGGTGGTGCGATTGACTTTCACGGCCAACTCCCGCACTCACCAAGGGCCTCCCTCCAACTTCGGCAATCAGCGTAACCACAGACTTAGAACCGAGCTGGTTAACTGCCTCCATTGTTAGACTCCTCAACTGATCAGCAGAATCAAGTTGAACAATTTCTACTAGCTTGCCACCAGACGCCTTTGCGATTAGTTCCGGGAGTTTCATCAGGGCGAGTTCAGACTTGAGTCTCTCAAGCTCTTTTTGAGTCTTCCTTAAAGATTCCTGTTGTTCCAAAATACGTTCAACCAACTCATCATCATTAGCTTTGAAGGCTGAGGATAAAACTCGAATACTGTCCCGATGCAGCAATAGCTGTCGAAGGCTTTCAATTCCTACATTGGCCTCTATCCTTCGGGAGTTCGAACCTACAGAACTCTCTCCGATAATCGAGATGTTGCCAATCTGAGCGCTTCTAGAAACATGTGTTCCTCCGCACAGTTCACGCGACCAGGGACCTCCGACTTCGATCACTCTGACGGTCTCGTCATAGGTCTCTCCGAACAAAGCAATCGCCCCAAAATCCTTGGCCTCGTCCAGGCTCATGAAATGTGCACTAACGGCCAGGTCGCTTCTGATGGCCAAGTTTGAAATCTCTTCGATTTCGCTTTTTGTCTCCTGGCTCAGTGCCTCTGACCAGCTGAAGTCTAGACGCATGTATCCGGGGCGGTTGTAGCTTCCGGATTGCAGAGCGTCAGGGCCCAGAGATTGTCTGATCGCTGCATGAACGACGTGTGTTGCACTGTGAGCCTGAGCGGCACCAAGTCTCCATTCCCTATCGACCCTTGCAAAGACGCTCTTTCCGGGCTCGGGGGCTCCAAGCAAAGACCTGACCTTATGAGTAATGAGACCGCGCACTGGTTTTTGAACGTCGATAACCTCAAGTTCAAGATTCTCACCAAGAATCATCCCTGCGTCGCTATCCTGGCCGCCACTCTCTGCATACAGACTGGTTCTATCTAGCACGATTTCGTAGAGATCGTCTCCGATCTCGTTCACGCCCAGTATCTGAGCCTCCGATTCAAGCTCCTCATATCCCGTGAATTCAGTCTCGCCCAGAGCTCTCATGTTGGCTATGAATTCATCGTCATTAGCTCCAGACCGTTTGGCCTTGGCATCCGCTTTGGCCCTTGATTTTTGCTCGGTCATCAGTGCATCAAAGCCGGATCTATCAACAGTTTTTCCGCTCTCGGAAGCAACTTCCTCGGTCAGGTCAATGGGGAAGCCATATGTGTCGTGCAGCTTGAAGGCAACCTCGGCAGACAACTGCTCTCCAGTGAGTTCGCCCAACTCCTTTGAAAGCAGTTGTTCACCAGCGACCAGAGTCTTTAGGAATGAACTCTCTTCACTGACTGCAAGCTTTTGTACCCTTTGAAAGGTTTCCGCTAATTCCGGATAGGCATCCTGCATTGCATCTTTACTTGTCTCGAATAATTCTGCCATTGCTGGTTTTTCAACCCCTAAGAGCCTCAGAGACCTAATAACTCTGCGCAGCAATCTTCGCAGGATATAACCCCTGCCTTCGTTTGAGGGGGTGACACCATCACTCATGAGCATCAACGAACTTCGCACGTGGTCGGCAATAACTCTCATTCGCACATCGTGCTGTTCGTCGCTACCGTAATCAATGCCGGACAAGCGCTCTGCATGATCAATAAGTGGTCTTACCTGATCAATTTCATAGATGTTGTCCACACCCTGCATCAGGAAAGCTACTCGCTCAAGACCCATGCCTGTATCAATATTTTTGCTTGGGAGTTCTCCAAGGATCGGGAAATCATCCTTTCCACCGCCGTCGCCTCTTTGATACTGCATGAAAACAAGGTTCCAGATTTCGATATAGCGATCCTCGTCAGCCTCCGGGCCTCCCTCGACTCCATAATCCGGACCTCGGTCGTAATAAATCTCTGAGCAAGGTCCCGCTGGTCCAGCTTGCCCGGTTGACCAATAATTGTCTTCCATTCCACGCTTCTGGATTCTCTCGGCAGGCACGTCCGTGTTTTCAAGCCAAAGCTGTTCCGATTCATCATCGTCTTTATAGACGGTCACCCAAAGCCTGTCCTTATCAAGACCGAGACCGCCATCAGCTGTGTCGGCAGTTAGAAATTCCCAGGCGTAGATAATCGCCTCTTTTTTAAAATAGTCTCCAAAACTGAAATTTCCATTCATCTGGAAGAAGGTTCCGTGTCGGGTAGTTTTACCAACTTCTTCGATATCTAGAGTTCTTACGCATTTTTGAACACTGGTGGCTCTCTTGAATGGCGCAGGCTCAACCCCTGTCATGTAAGGGATAAATGGGACCATCCCGGCCACAACAAACATTAGGTTTGGATCGTGGCTTATCAGCGGTGCGCTGGGAACAACCTCGTGCTGTTTTGATTTGAAAAAATCTAACCAACGCCGCTTGATTTCAGCGGTCTGCATTCCTACTTCTTC